>JAVYNU010000003.1 GCA_038735125.1 Ignisphaera sp. | reverse complement strand
TCTCCAATCGTTTTTCAGAAGACCGCCTGTTTCAACATGCTCGGGGTTCAGCGCTAGGTAGAACCACTGGCAAAAGTCATTCTTAATCAGATACTCAATGAATTTCTCATGCCACACAGCATCCCTGGGATCACCATCGCCACATTTGCCGCCAAATTCAGTTATTATTATGGGATATCGCAGCTGCTTCTTGACGTAGCCCCAGTTCTGATCCCATATGACATGGAGTTTCTCTGGAAATATGCTCGGGTCGTTGAAATAGTCTTGGACGTACATGTCAGGGCCATAGGTGTTTACCCCGTACATCAGCTTGTTTCTCGGTAGATTAACTGGATAGTCTTTCACTGCTCTGAGGTTCTCGCCCCAATACAAAGAGTCTGGGTAGTACTCCACATCATCTGATTTGGGATTCGTGTAGTGAGTACCCTTGACAACTATCAGCCAGTGGGGAGCAACCTCCAAGATTGCTTTGCCCACTCTCTCAGCAGCTAAGTTCCAATCTGTTTTGGTGTTGCCAATACCCCAAGTGGCTGAGTCTCCTCTTGTGTAGTACCTCTGTCTAGGGCTTACACCATGCGGATTATTGAAAAGTTCTGCACCTATGACATTCCAGTATCTCCCATATCTCTTTGCAACCGAAACCCAAGTGGATATAAAATCCTCTTCACTAAATAAGGGTGTGTACCAAAGAGGTTCCATAACAACACAGCTGATGTTGTGGAAGCTCAGAAGCACATAGAGGCCAAGCTCAGCTGCTTTTGCAATTATCTTCTCAAGTATTGTAGGAGAGTCCAAACCTAGGAGATCTGGGTTAAGGGCATAGTTTATTGAGCGAGCATGTGGAAAAATCCTCGGCTTGACAGAGGCAGGGCAAAATGGTATTCTTATCGCATTGAAGCCAAGATCTTTCACCGTTTGCAGTATCACAAGCCAGTTTCTAATATGGAGCCCTCCTACAACGTGGCTGCGATACTCGAAGCCAATCCAGGTTATGCCCAGTAGGGCAAGAGGATCTTTTTGCTCTCTTCTAACTATGTATATCTCAGAGTCTTCAACTTCGTAATACACATCTGGCATTATTTTCAGCCGCTTTGAGGATTTGATGGAACGGTAAAGGATAGTGTTTCAATGCATTTAGCTAGGACATCATCATATACATTTGTTATGTAGCTCGATGCACTTAAACCAGTTGTTGGCACTCTTGTGCTTGTGACGCTGTGTAGAAGCTTCTCTTGATCACATAAAACCTTGTGTATAATGTCGTATCGCATTGGCTGCATCTGTGTATATATGTTATTCACAAGTTCGAACATTATCGCCAAGCTGGATTTGACATGCATTGATAGGGATTTGAGCATTCTATCAACGAGTACAGGGTCGTAGTACAGATATAGAGATTCAGCTCCATCTAATACAAGGATCTGGATATTGCTATCAATGTAATTGCGCAGAATGGTCTCTAGTTGCTGTGTTGAGTATGTTACAGGGTTCACACTTTCAATGAATGTTGCCTTGTTCAAAATGTGACTTGGTGGTATTTTCATGAGGTTAGCAATATTGCGTATAATACTCCTTATGTTCTCTGGAGAGTCTCTAAATGATACAATTCCATAGTTTACCCCATAGCTATAGATAATTCTTGTTAGAAGTGCCCAGAATGTTCGTGGTATAATATTGCACGTTGCTATCACACCTACGTAACTTCCAGAAGTAAGCCCTCTCCAAACTAAATTGCTACACTCATCGCTGTAGCTCGTTACAGAGGCTGTGTATGGCGGTTGTAGCATTGCTGGCGATAGCAACATTCTCACGCCTCTGCCATCCTCTATGGAGAACGGTATTTCGGCCATTGGAATGGGTTTTCCCCTAAACTTTCTAATCTCCATGAACCTGTGTATCAATCCTTTTTCAATCCTTGTCTTAAAAACAAATACAGCATCAGCTATGAACTCAAGACCCCTCAAATCAACCGTCTCTACAGCAAACGGGAGATCTGCAATCAAGATGAGAAGGGCGTTGGTATTAGACACCAGGTTGTAAAGTGTTGAATGCAAAAATGCTCTAGCCTCATCTGTTGTCATAACATTTAGTATTGGTGTTATCGAGTCTACAACAGCAATTGAGTATCCCTCTCCAAGAACCTTCTGACCTAAAGTTGAAACGGTAAAGTCTAGAAGGTCTTTCCCACTCATAGTTAGCATTTGCACAAATTCAAACAGTTGCTTCTTCTCTGCTAGCTCTAGATCCATGTTGAATCTTTTCATATAGGAGTAGAACTTGGCCTTGGTCTCAGCAAAGCCTAGATAAACACCTTTTATGTTGTATCTCATAATATTCTCGAAGACTATACGAGCAGCAAAAGTTGACTTCCCCGCACCTGGATGTCCGAGAACCAGCACTAGAGATCCTGGCTCTATACCCCCTGCAAGTAACTGATCCAGAACCTCATCACCAAAAACATAGCTCTGCAAGGCAGTGCTTTGCCCCGAGCCTGTGTTCATACAAAGTCATCCACAATATAATTATTCTTACATGGCTATTTCTTATTCTATATATGAAGCTAGCAAGTTAATGTATATATCTTTTAATGAAAATTGGTCCACGGTCAAATGTGTATATAGCTTGATTTAGGTGTAAGTAACTCTGAAGACACTGCCTTGGACTCATAATTCTCCTTAAGCTTGATGAAGCTGATGAGAGTCTGTGAAGAATGTTTGTGGGTTTCGTAGGGTCTTTACTGGTTGATGGTGTAGTTAAGTGGTGCTTAACTTTCAGCCAGTAAAGTTAAGCAGTTTTACGACACTCCATAGGCTGATGAAACCCAATAGAGTCTATATGCTGCATGAGGTGTATATACGCTGTTTTCCTCTATCTCAAAATTGGAAACATTGTATGAACAGCTCCAATCAATTCCTTATCAAATCCAGTTGCAAAACAAATGTCTCAAAAATGCTAATTTATAAGTGTTAGATACCACGCTGTTAGCCCAAAGCGTTTAGTGTTCCAAACTAGTTGAGATGGTTCTGAAGCCAGCTGGATAACTAGCTACTAGGTATACTAGCTGATCGACTTACCTATACACCAACTGGTTCGCTTTATTTCAATACAGATAGTGTACATATTTCAATATTGATCATCATAACACTTCATTATGTCAGTAATTCTCATAATATTCGGCTTATTTAGATATTTTAACGTCTTGGGCTATAACCCGTTTGATAAATCTTGCTTCAGACCCCAAGGCCAGAGGCTATGTCATTTCAATTGAATGAATTTTTTGTAAAGCAATTGAATGATCTTTGAGTATTAGCTACTAATCTAGTCGATATACTAGTGTATCGAACAATGCACAGACAAATTTATTCGTAGTTGCATTACGAGATTGTATTATATGTATGAAAATCATCGATACAATGGTATTGGCTTTGATTATATGGTATGGTGTATAGATCATGTAGATAGTCATCTGAATGGTTTCTCCAGATCTCAAAGCTTTTATATTCCTATAGAGGTATGCAACTCTAGAAGTATGTGGATGTGTGTGATATGGCTGGAGAAAAGGTCTTGTTAAAGCTATCTGGAAAGATTGTGAATCCAGATAGCCCAGAGCTTATCGAGAGGTATGTGCAAGCTATTATAAGAGCTGTTGATAGTGGCAGGAGGATTGCTGTCGTTGTTGGTGGTGGGCAGCAGGCTAGGACATACATAAGATGTGCAAGAGCATTGAGGCTGAATAATGCACAAGCAGATATGATTGGAATCGAGATTGCGCGCATCAATGCGCTTTTGCTTGCATATGCGCTTGGGGACTACGCATATGTTCCCATACCTAGGAGTATAGAGGATGTGCAGAGGGCTTGGAGCACTGGCAAAGTCGTTGTTGTTGGCGGTCTTCAGCCAGGGCAGTCAACAGCTGCTGTTGCAGCTGTGGTTGCTGAGACGCTTGGGATTAGGAGAATGCTTTATGCAACTGATGTGGATGGAGTATATGATAAAGATCCGAAGAGGTTTCCAGATGCAAAGAGATTTGATAGCATATCTATAGATGTGCTTGGACAGGTTATGAGCCAGAGGTTTGAGGCTGGAGGCTACGAGCTTTTGGATCCCATAGCTGTGCAGGTCATTAAAAGAAGTTGTATAGAGGTTGTTGTTTTCAACGGATTTGACTCTGGGAACTTCGAGAGGATCCTCTCGGGGGAGGTTGTGGGCACAAGAATAGTCTCATGTAGATAGATCAGCTGGGCAACACATTTATTAGTCTTGTTGGAGCAAATAGCTTTTGGATGATGTCAATCCCGACCGCTACCGAGTGATGAGGTTGCGGTGGCTGTCTGACAAGCTGTGGTGGGTCTCTTGAGGCTTTTGGTTACGTCTGATACGGGCTTTGAGGGGGTTCTGGCTGAGGAGCTCAAGGAGCTTGCTAACGTTAATATACTTGAAAAGTCGAGTGGCAGGGTATTCATAGATGTTGATAGGGCTAACATTGTGAATGTTTTTCGTTCTCGTATTGCAAACAACATATATTATATCGTAGAGTCTGCAGAAAACGTCTCTACACTTGATGAGATATACAAGATTGTTAGGGGCATAGACTTCACATTGTTTTTAGAGCCTAGCCAATCCTTTGCAATAAGGCCTGAGAGAATTGGTGAACACAGTTTTACGAGTATTGATATAGGTAGGGTGGCGGGGCAGGCTGTGATAGATGGCTATATGCAGGCGAAGGGCGTTAGGCTTAGGGTGAATCTTGATGAGCCTGATGTTGAGATCTATGTAGAGCTCAATGGGAGTAGACTAGTTGTGGCCATTTCACTTACGAGAGAATCTCTCCACAGAAGAAGGTATAGGGTTTTCAGCCATCCAGCAGCGTTAAAAAGTACAATAGCATCTGCAATGCTTAGAATAGCAGGTTGGAGACCTGGGGATGGGCTGTACGACCCTATGTGCGGTGGGGGAACAGTGGCTATTGAAGCTGCTTTAGCTAGTAAGGGTGTGGAGATCCCATGTATAGCGAGGAGGAGTATAGACCTCGGCATGCTGGACAGGCTTTTCCCACAGGTGGTAGACGAAATAGATAAGCTGTGTATGAAGAGCTTGGTTGAGTGGGAGAGGATACACATAGGGGTGGACATAAATCCGAGGTTTGTGGAGGGCGCTGTAATAAATGCGAAGAATGCTGGTGTAGACGACTCTACAATATTCATAGCTGGGGATATGGTAGAGATCACACCGAAGATTAGGGGTTTGGAGCACGAGTTTGGAGTTGAAATGGATATAGCTGTGTTCAACCCTCCATATGGCTATAGGATGAAGCCGGGTGGTCTTGAGAAGCTATATAGAAAAGCTATTGCTGTTCTGAGGGAGAACAGCTTTAGAAAGATCGTATTCATAACATCGGCAACCAAGGTGGCGGAGAGGGTTTTGGCAGGGTTTGACGATGCCCGTATAGAGAGGCTTAGGGTGATACACGGCACACTTCCATCGATTGTCTATAGCATAGACTTCTCACACAATTGAAGCAACAGGTAATAGCATTGCGATATCCTCTAGGCGGTGGTTTGATCAGTTCGTCGCGGGGTCTTCATATTGTGTCTAGCAAACTGTTTGGAGCGGCATCATCATCTCTTCTAGTTGTTGCAGAAAGTGGAAAAGGCTTGGTGGTGTAATAAGCCTATTGCTTTTGTTTTAGATAGTTCCACAGGTAGAGTCTCTTAGGCTCTATGTCTATTCCAAGCTCTTCGAGCTTTAGATAGAGGTTGAGTAGAGCCTCCTCATCGCTTTTAGCCTGTTTTGGCGGGTACTTGAAGTAGAATGCTGATGCCCAGTCCGGGCTTCCCTTAACACCCTTGTCTCTTAACGCCTTTGCCAGTCTAACAACATCTGCTAGGATTGCAGAGGCCATTGCCTTGTCGTCTACTGTTAGCTTCAAATCTATTGTTATTGGGAGCCCCATGAAGCCGAGCACCTTCATGTATATGTATGCGACCTTGGTGTTTCCGAGGAATGGTATGTAGCCGCTTGGACCTGCAAAGAGATTTTCCAATATTTTCTCAGGGTCTGGCTGCGTGGATGCGACAGCCATTGTCTTGCTTATCTTCTTGCTGTGGAGCCTGCTATGATCGAGCATGTTCTTGAAGTCTGTGTTTCCACCGACGTTGAGCTGGTAGGATTCGACGATTTCTCCGCCCCTCATAGCGACTAGGCTTGCAAGGGCTCTGTGAACTATTGTTGAGCCTAGTTGCCCCTTTATGTCATCGCCTAGAACGAGGGTGTTGTTCTCCTCAAACATTTTGCTGTATGCTGGGTCGCTGGCTATGAACTCGGGAATACAGTTAACAAATGCTACACCAGCTTTTGCCGCTGCCTCTGCATAGAATCTAGATGCCTGTGCACTTCCAACTGGAAGAAGATTCACGAGAACATCGACGTTGTTTTCCTCGAGCTCTTTTGCAATTTCGTGGAGGCTTGGCTCGGGCTCGTTGGCGGGCTCAAAATCCTCTCTCATGTGCTCTGCAACACCGTCTAGAACCCTACCCATTCTGACAACAACGCCTGTTCTAGGCACATCGATGTACTTTGGAACCTGGTTTGGCTTGGCGAATATGGCTTCGGAGAGGTCTTTGCCAACCTTGTTTTTGGAGACGTCGATAGCGTATGCGAATCTGATATCATATACTCTGTAATTTCTGATTATGCGGTGTATCAGCCCATCTTCTTTCTCATGTCTCCTATAATACTCTACTGCCTGGATAAACATTGCTGCAATGTTTCCAACGCCAACAATTCCAACTCTAACCATATTTCTCGCCGCAAATATTTCTGCAGAGATATATAAACAGAGAGATATATAAACCTTAATTATAGATCTCGTACAAGCGACCGGCTCTTGAAAAACAGGTGCAAGACTCTATGGAGTCAAAAGCTGTGAGGAGGTTGAAGAGGAAGCTGACTGTGGAAACGCTGTGGATATACGTCGCAAAGGCGCTGATGAATAGAGAGCCTTTGAGGGGCTACGACATTGTGAAAATATTGAGGAATGATATGGGGATAAAGGCATCGACTATAACTATATACAGTGTTGTTTATAGAATGGCTAGAGAGGGGCTTCTAGAGACTGTAAAATCTGGTGGTGAGACTCTATACAGGTTGTCTCAGAGGGGCAGGGAGGAGTTTGAGGAGGCTGTAAAGTTCTTGGAGAGTATAGTAACAATTCTGAGGTCCTAGCATTAGGATGTTAGAGCATTTTTCTTAGCCTTGATAGTAGACCCGAGGTTCTCAGAGGAACGACTATACAGCTGTCAAATAATATGTGCTGAATGGACAGCGCTACCAAGACTCTTTTCACACATCTATAGTCTCCAGTAACCCTTATGATGGCTCTTCTAGAAGCTGTTGAAACAGATGCAACAGTTATGCCACAGTCGATTTTGTCTAGTTCTCCAAGAAACCTTGCCACAATCTTTTCAAGCCCGTTTACAAAACTCTTCAAATCTGTTTTATCGCTGCACACAAACTTTAGCAGAACATATCTCTTCACCCTCCTACTCTTTCTCCTTGTGAGCAACGATAGGGAAAGCTCGTCTAGAAGCGTTGAAACATATTTCCTAACCTTATATGCACAGACAATGGATGTGACTAGCGACGCCAAAGACAGCGCAATGGCTATGAGGAGTAGCACCTCCAATGCTTAGCCACCAAACATTGTTTTCAGCATCTCAAAGGGGTAGACCTCTAGCACCATCCGCCTCTCTCTTTTTGAAAAGCCAATCGAAAAAAGTATTAAGTCGAGGTGGCTAGTGAAAAGCGTTTTGGGATAAGGCTCTACAGCACCAGAAACAACAACACCAACATCGTATTTCAGAGCCCTCTCAATAACATCTCCAAGGATTCTAAACGCCCTCTCCACCTGTGCATACCCCTTTCCATTCTCTCCAAGCATCTTTACGAAATGCCCTAGTGCAACCTCTAGAAATTTTCGCTCATGTGATTGCCTCATAAAGTTTATCTGAGCCTCGTCTACATATTTCAAGGTGCCGGGCGTGATTAGGATGATGCTAGGTCTTCGAATTTTTGCTAGTGTGCGGGCTGACTGTGTATCAAATGGTATGTAAGATGTTATAGCCCCTCCTATGCTAGACTCATGTGGAATAGATTTTCTGCTTACAGGCTTCAAGCTCCTCGGCACTAAAACAACATTGTTTTCGTCTATTAATGGAAGCATGTCTCTGCATTTTTCAAAGAACTTTTCTTCCAAGCCAATCAACCCAGCATTGGCATCGGAATCAATGTACTTTTTAATGTCTTCGCACGAATCAAACAATACAAGCATGTTTGCCTTACTTCTTTGGGCCAAAGAATATCTCCTCTAGAACCTCTCTAACACTATCCAAGGATCTTAGCATGGAAAACGACAAAACGATTTTTACGATGTCGTCGCCTTCGGAAACAAATGGCGTTTTGAGATAGGCGCTCTGCTTATCTATTCTAATAAACACTTTGTTCGATTTCCTATCGTATCTGATCTCAAGGGAGCTTATAATATATCTCCTATCGCTTTCGCTTAGAAGCTTTGCAAGATGCTCCAAAACCTTTTGCGCATCATTGCCGTGGGCTCTGAGCTCAAATCTTGTGATGATGTTGCCGTAGAATCCCTTCATGGTGTCTGCAAGTAGCTGTGCTGAGGATGCTATATCCTGTGGGACGAGGTTAAGCAATGCTTGTTTAACCTTGTTGCAATCCTCGGTAGCGTGGCACAGCGTTGTCAATGTGATTTCTGTTAACAGGGCTTTTCTCTTATCGCTTTCTTGCATATATACCCACTACACAGTTGCAACAATTTTTATCACATCCCCGTCTTTAAGCTCATAGTCTTTACCTATTCTTTGTTTGGTTTTGGCGTTTATTGCGTAGAGAAATCTTTTGCCGAGGTCGGTGTGAACTAGGTATGCAAGGTCTATGGCTTTAGAGCCCTTGGTAACTAGGTATGCATCTGGGAGAACATTTCCCTTGCTATCAGTATACCTATTCTCATCCTCGACTGGATAGACAACAATTTTGTTGAGGCCGTCGAAAACCACGCTATTCAATGCTTTCTGAACCCCGGTACCGCCAATCTCTTTCATTATCTCCCTCAAAAGTTCTAAGCCCTTCAGTTGCTGTTGTGTGAAAGCAGACCTATCCTTTATCACAAAGTCTGGGTCTCCTGGAAGGTACTCGACATAGCCTTTTTCAGCAAATCTTCTAAGCATTAGCTCTCCAAGTGCTGTAACAGGCACTATTATCCTGTTTGGCAATCTTTTGACAAGGTTTTTGTAGAGTTCTCTAGCCTCTGGAACATCGATTTTGTTTGCAGCGATAATAATGGGTTTGGCAATCTCTCTAAGAGTCTTCATAAACATTCTAAGCTCTTCTTCTCTCCAAGACGATGGCTTGGAGTTCTCTAAACCCGTGGCAGCAAGGGCTTTAGCTACATGAGTCCTTGTTATAGATAGTCCAGAGAGCCTCTGGGCCAAGGTGTCGATCACTTGGCTCTGATTCATGGTGTCCAATGCTCTTGCCAGTCGTGGCCAGTCCTTGGATATTATTCCATACATCCACTCATCATATTCCCTCTCAATTTCTATGACATCCTCTATGGGATCTCTATACCCAGGCTTCACAGGCCTTCCATCCTCATCTGTAGAGCCAGACACATCAATAACGTGTATAAGGGCGTCTGCCTGTCTGATTGCATCGAGGAACTTGTTTCCAAGCCCTCTGCCCTTGTGAGCATCTTTAACCAGGCCAGGCAAATCAACTAGAATTATAGGGATAAACCTCTCGCCATTGATGCACAGAGAAGATACTGGACTGCATTTTGAGAGGCCAAGCTCTTTGTGGACACAAGTTCTTCTAACATATGCGATTGCTGTATTGGGCTCTAAGGTCACAAAAGGTCTGTTCTCAATCTTTGTGGGGACAAGTGTGGCTGCGGAGAAGAACGTTGATTTGCCGACATTTGTCTTTCCCAGTAGCCCTATATAGATTTTTGGTATAGGCATAAAACCTTCCCATGGCACTAATTTTCATTACTGCTTAAAACTAGTTATCGATAGACAGTGTAAAAGCTGTAGAGAAAAAGGGTGGCTTTAGTGGCACAATCGATGTATCGTTACATGGCTCTTGCATGGAAAAAACCATACGAAGGTGAACATGGGCAGCTAATGAAGATGAGGCTAATCGAGTGGAGGAGACAGCCATCGATAGTAAGGGTTGAGAAGCCTACTAGGATAGACAGAGCCAGAAGACTTGGATATAAAGCTAAGCCAGGATTCGTCGTAGTTAGGGTTAGAGTTAGAAAAGGTGGTCTAAGAAAACCGCGTCCAAACTCTGGTAGGAGACCAAAGAGAATGGGCATATATGGCCATTCGCCTAGAAAGAATCTGCAACTTATAGCAGAGGAGAGGGCAGCTAGAAAGTATAGGAATCTAGAGGTTCTCAATAGCTACTATGTTGGCGAAGATGGTTTATACAAATACTATGAAGTGATTCTTGTAGACCCACACCACCCAGCGATACTAAGTGACCCCGACATAAACTGGATAGCGAATCCAAGTCAGCGTGGCAGGGTCTTCAGGGGCAAGACCTCTGCTGGCAGAAAGATGAGAGGGTTGCTGGCTGTTAGAGGTCTTAGGGGAACACACAAGTACAAGTGGAAGAAGAAGCAGAAGGAGAGAGAGCTCAAGAAGAGGCATGAGGCAAGCCGTGGTGCAAGGCTTATAGCACCTAAGGAGATCTATGAAGAACTTGGGATAGAGAAATAGAGAGGTTCACTCATCAAAGGGATCTATATAAACGTGCAAAGGTTTTTCATGTGGGTATATCCTTAGCACGCCTGTGCCTCGGTTTGAGAATCTCATAGCATTTTCTATGCCTTTTCTACTAAGGTTGAGATATTTTGCAAGTTTTAGCCAATAGCTTTGCGAAGCTGATGAGAGTGCTAGTAACATTCCACAGCTCTCTATTATGGAGTCTGTATATGGTTTCAGATCATCAATGTTTTGTGTCGCCATTGCAAGAGAGATTCCAAAGCCTCGGCTATACCTTACAAGAACATTCATAAATTCGTCAATGGCATGATGCGTTAAATGCCACAGCTCGTCTAGAACCACTACTCTATTGACTCTACTTTCAAAAAACACCCTAGACTTTTTCAATATCTGCTTCACTATATAGAGTATTGTTATTGCAGAGGCTTTTTTATCTAGAAGAAATATCTTGTGAAGATCTATGATCACGTCTCTTTCCAAGAGCATGTTTAATACATTATGCGGCGATTCATAGACCTTGAAGATACTGAATAATGTGCTAAGAGATTCATATTCATCTATAAGAAGATAACTTGGTACAGCTTCTTCTAGTGTAACCTCGTTGCATTGTTTGCATAGCCTCACAAGAGCATCGTATAGCTGTTCTCTAGTATACGAAGGCATTTTAAAAATACTATTCACTGTGCTTACGAACAATTGCACATCATAGTAGATGGCGTTACTTTCATCGTTACAAGTACATAGAGGTATGGGACTGTGTACAACGTCCCACACATTGAAGGATCTATTTAGAAGAAGCTTCATGTAATCCTCATATTCATTTTTAATGTCAAAGACTGTTATTGGGGCACCGAATTTTCTGCTAAGTCTTGATGCCAGTACTGAAACAGCAACGCTTTTTCCTGAACCTGTTGGACCAACAACTAATATATGTTGCGATGGAGACGCCTCAACATTCCAAGACACTCTCTTACCGAAAACTAGATCCACACCTACATATACATCACTATTGCTATTTTTGTAGTCCGTGGTTTGTGACGGCGATAAGGTAAGAGGCATTATATAAGCGAATGAATCTAGTAAAGTTGTTTTATGTTTGCCCTCAACGAAAATTGATTATTTGACTAATTCTCTCAAGGTCTCTAACGCCCTTTAGTGAAATACCTAGGATCTGCTTGCTTATTCGAGGTATGTTCATAAGCATGTCTTCATGTGCTTTAGTGTCTCTACATATGACTGCTGCAAGAATTGAAGTCTCTATGGGCATCACTCCACTAAGAACGCGTTTTCTAATTTCAATGAGTCTCTCGATCAAGTTTCTGAGCCTGGTATTCGTTTTGTCACTCTCCAACTCAACAAGCTTCATCTGAAGTTTGCTGTTTATCTTCGACAAGTAGCTATCAGGATTCAAGGGGACCACACTAGATATTGTTACTAGTGAGCAGCCTGGAGGTGCCAAGGTGCTGATATATCTCTTTAGGTGGGTGAGGAAATCGATGTACTCCATCTCCTCTATCCTGACAAGGGAATCTTCTACATTATACAATGCAACTAATTTTGTCTCTGAACGGCTATAACATCTATAAACTCCTCTTCTAATCTCTTCGCATTTAAAATCCCTTCCGTGGATTCTCTTGGAGAATAGTCTTGGAAGTGTATAGAGAGTCTCGATAGCATTTTCTAAAAGCTTTATCCGATCGAAGAAACTTGCTAAGGTTTTTCCACCCATCTTCTCAGCCCAGTTAAAGCAGAAACTTTTAAAGCGGTTTTGTGGGCAAGACTAAGCAGAGAACTAAGCTCTATGGGGAACAGAATCAATTTGGGGCCGGAGGGCTCAATTATTGCAAGCTCCTTATAACCTCTGAGAACATCATCTATATTGAGCGGGGTTTCCACAACCCTTTCAGTTTCTGGGGGGATTACCACGTGCTTATCGGATAGAATTATCGTCAATGCAATATCTCTGCACTTGTTTTTGGTCATTACTTTTAGCATTAGATTACCCTTGTATACTATGTTTGAAGATTTGATGTTGTAGCATTTCACAGGAATTAGCAAGCTATATCCAAGTCCGTGTTGCATCATGGTAGTTGAACCGTCGTAGAATTTGGTATAGACCTTGACTTCATAGCGTATCGGCACCTCAATGATACAGTTATCTTTTGCTGGCTTGGCATAAACGAACACCTTAATGTAGTTACATTTGTCTATCCTTATACAGCTGTTACTAACATCATACAGCTTGTCATCGCATAGAATCTCTATGCCAATATTAATATCCTTTAAATTGGGTATTTGAAGGTTGGTTAGACACAAGGAATTTGTTTCAGCCTCTATCTTAGGATTAATAGTGATGTATCTAGCTTTATTGATAAACACCATCTGGTAATGCTTTAAAGAATCCTCTGTTCTGGTGGCATCAGCAAAGCATGTTAACATCGTATTTTTATGGTTTTCCTGAGGCAACAATTTTTTGAGGCATTCCATGAGACTTTTACGCAAGTCCTCATTACAGACAAGTGGGATACCATTTAAGACTGTTACAAGGTCAAAAATCAAGGCTTTCTGGGTGTCTACTTCATGTTTCTCTCTGCTGATTTTTAGGGTTTTTTCCAGGGAATCCACAATTCCATTTGCTGTTGTCGTGAGAATTGTTTTATCTTTTAAACCATCCTTGATTAATACTATCGTAGAGTATGCATCAAGATGCCTTAATTCAAAGTGTAGATTACCTCCTGGCCAAAATTTTATAGGATAGCCAGGCGAAAAAGGCCTTAGCATTACTGCAACGTCTTTGCCGCTACGGAGTTCACGAATTTTTGGCCTAGAATTGAGAAGGTATCTCACATTCAATTTAATGAGTCTGCCCAATACATCTATACATAAAATGTTATTAGAATCAGTAGCGATGCAGTGTACAAGGGTTGTTGGGCTATCGCGAAGTTTCTCTAAGCGGATCTTTTTGTCAGTTGTCTCTATGCTGTATACAATGATTCTGTTCTTGTTTAGTAAAATCAGATTGGAATCTATTAATACAATGTCTTTTGCAGATGCTTTTATAGAGATCAGCGAATTGTTGTTTATGTCGATTAGCTCTATTCCACTATCATTTTTTAGAGCTATGTAGCCATGTAAAACATCATTGTATATGTTGGCTCTTCTATCGACTCTTGCTAGAATTCTTAGCGAATCTCTGTTAGGGTTATACAGAACAAGTTTATTGTTGATTCTCCCAAGACAAGCATCATCGTCAATGAATAGTGCATCATCTAATTTAAAGGGAGTTTCATAGATGTTTTCCTCTT
Source organism: Ignisphaera sp. (assembly GCA_038735125.1). Taxonomy (NCBI): domain Archaea; kingdom Thermoproteati; phylum Thermoproteota; class Thermoprotei; order Desulfurococcales; family Desulfurococcaceae; genus Ignisphaera; species Ignisphaera sp. The sequence continues at coordinate 154,182 of JAVYNU010000003.1, read as the reverse complement.
TTTTAGAAACATGAACTAGTAGTGACATCCTCGGAGAGTTAAACACTATGGTGTTTAAACCCATGTTAGCGCTTTCTATGATGAATCCACTCTTTTTATACTGAATAGAATACCCATACAATCCATCGCTAACTATGAAAATATTTTCATCATCTGACACACATTGTAATACCTTGTAATTGCTGGAATCTTGATAGAATACATTTTTGCATTGTGTTATCTCGTCCATTGTTGTAGGATTCTTGGCGACAGCAAGAATATCTCGGTTCTTTACAACATAACTGTGATCCCCTTGTGGCAAGATGTAATAGGGTTTTTCAACGTCATATTCATTTACTGTTCCATTGTTTCGAAATTGAAGAATCTTAGCCATGTTTCCCCTGGGTGACAATAAGATGCTGCTATCTTCTGTGTATGTCAGGATTCTGCTATATTCTTTCAAGTCTAGTTGAAAGCCTTCACTCTTTTTGTCCAGTACAATGCTATACACCCTAGCTTTATCACCATATCTGCATATAAATGGTGCATTTGAAAAGAGTAGAAGATCAGAATAAAATACAATATGTGGATGTGAAACTAAGTTTTGATCAAATACCCTAACCAAATTCCATTTATGAGAGTACAATGTGAGCCTGCACGACCTGGTTATAACAGATTCGCCAAGTTCTATAATGGCAATATGTTTCATAGATCCCTATTAATAGGAGGGGTTAAAGTAATGTACATTACGATTAGTCTGCCTCCTTATAATACCCTTTGCGAAATAATGAGGATATCGGTGAATTGTTTTTGACCCCCCGGGAAAAGCTGTTGACGATACTAAACGCATTAAAAGATAGAATAGCATCACCAAGTGATGTAATAGCTGCAACTGGTTTACCTAGATACGAGGTCTTAGCATCATTCCATATCTTAGAGGCTCTAAACATAGTTGAGGTTGTTTACATCAGAGGCAACTATAAAATCTATAGGCTTTCTGAAACAGGGAAAAAACTTCTAGACATTCTTTTAAGTAACAAGAGCTTTACCTTCACAGTCGAGTCTGGCTCAGACGCAGGTCAAGTGATAAATACAGAGGGTAGCGCACTAGCAAGCAATTCTGTAGAAGCAAATGTAGCTACAGCTTAGAACAAAGAAGGATTTTTAGTCTGAGTTTTGAATTAAGTTATATGACACGCTAATGACACAAATTGTAGCCGATGTGGTTGCACAGATTGTTAATAGCCTTGAAGCTGATGGATTAGCTATAGACTTGTTGACATATAGAAAAATAATTGAAAAACATCGTGGCAGAAGGGTGCACAGCTATGAAATTTTAAATGAAATAGCAAATAACATAATTATTGGTAAAGCGAAACTGTGTAGAGAAAGCAATGCAGGCAGAGTTATAGGTTTCTACAAAGGTATAACAATAGCTAGAACATCAAGGAGCTCACATTTTTTTAGCCTTGTTGTAAAAGACGCTAAGAGCTATTGTCATGGCGATGACATCACAGATTATTTTTTGAACAGATTTGTTGAGATTTATCCAAGAAGACCCATCATATTATTTGATGCACTTTTTTGGGAACTTCACCACGAATATGAGAAGAAGAAAGCTTTGAAGCAGTTGCTAATGTCTGTAAACATTATCAGGCAGTACTTGACTGATTTGAATGTTCTACTTATTTTCCCTCCCCACGAGATAATGGTATTGCTAAACTCATTTAAAAATGCTATCAAAGTGCTTAACGAGTTTCCGCACGATCTTCTAAAAAGCCGTAAAGCCATAGTCTTAGATCCATACGCACCTGACAAGCTTACCGAAGATGATGTGATGAACAGCGATGTATTTTTGATTGGGCTACTCGTAGACGACATGTTTCCAAGACCATTTGCCACGTATGGAGCAAGTGTAATAGGAGAATTGGATGCCGAGAGGAAGTCGATAGCGTATAAGGGTAGCGTTGTAGGTGTTCCAAAAGAAATAAACAAGATTATAGAGATAATCTTGAGTGTTAGATTTGCCAACAAAACCATAGAGGACGCTATTATAGATGCTATGGGGATTGATGACAAGATTTATAGAGTGGTTTATGAAGCCTCAAAAATATGTAAAAGAGATGAGGCTTTGGAAGATGTGGTGAAAAGGCTTATGAGGGAGTTTCAATTGGATGAAAGATACTATAGAAGGATTTTAGCGAGAGTCGATAAAGTCTCTTGTAGGGGGATGTAAATAGAACGTGAGCTTACCGTTCAGATAATCTCTTATCACGGTCTTTGCAGCTTCATCAATATTCGGTTCTTTTGTTGTTTTGTAGAACCACCCTCTTTTAATAGCTATATGCTCTAGTAGCTTCAAATAATCTGTCGTTGCCAATCCATATACTATTTCAATAGAAATGGGGTTAAAGTACATTATCTTGGTTATAATCTCTTTTGCTATCGCTATGGGATTTGGTATGAGGTCTATAGGCCTACTTCTTATCAACACCTCGAATCCTTTTGCATCTGGTGGGACAAAACCAGGGGTATCAATTAGGTATATGCCTGGCAGAATCTTGTATAAGGTTATACCTTTTGTATACCCCCAGGATCCTGGATATGGACTTGTTAGCGCCGAGTCCTTACCCTTTAAAGCATTTATTAGAGATGACTTGCCAACCTTAGGCAAGCCAAATACGGATACATTAATTGTTTTTTTATTTCCAGCAAAATTTATGAGCATGTGCTTCAGTTCTTTTATGCCAATTCTTTTGATGGACGATGTGCAAAGTGCGCTAATTCCAAGCTCTCTGAAATAGTCAATCCACTCTCCACAAACATATCTTGGCACAAGATCACATTTATTCAAAACCAGAATATACCTTCTCTCTTTTTTCCTAGCTACACTTTCTATAATCCTGCTTTTAGTCTCTAAAGGATTTCTAGCCTCAACAATCTCTATAACAATATCAGATCTAGATACAATGGCATCTATCTCAGAATTTCTCAAAAGTCGCATGGTAGCCCAAACCTATATTTACTGCTATATTAAATACATTAATTAATATAATCTTAATGTTTTGTTGAGAATAAAACTCTTGAACAAAGGATGATGAGCATTTAGCGGGGTTGACAAGATGATAGGGGTCTTGAGTGCTGAGTTTTATCAATGAATTAGGTTAAATGAAATTCGTTTCTAGTGTCTAATGCTTCCATTAATGTGCTTCAGAAATTGCTGATAAGTATTTAATGTAGAATAATGTTGTGCTATAATGTGATTACAATATTGATGGTTACACAAAGTTTGTATTATTATGATATTAATTTGTTTATTAATCAAATTTGTAATAATTAAACATATATCCTAGTTAAGCCAGAATTCTTACTGAAAGATGTTGTTTTAGTGATTAAAATGTATTTCTGTCCGAAATGTGGCACTGTTATGGTTGTAAAGAATGTAGAGGGTATTTCAATGCTTATCTGTGTTAAATGTGGTTATAAAAAGGTTTTGGAAGGTGGCCTTCCTTTGAGCATGAAAAAGACTACTGTATTCACAAAATATATTGAGAGGAGAGAGGGAGTAATGTTAGATGTTCCGCCTATGGCAGTATTTGACGAGTCTATTTCATGTCCTCACTGCGGTAGAAGAGGTGTTTATTATTGGAGAAAACAAGTTTCTTCTGCTGAGAGCTCTGACTCCATAATTAAGACGTTTAAGTGCTCTAACTGTGGCTACATGTGGGTTGAGACAGAATAATTGAGCAGTTTCGCTAAAAGACTTTAGGCTTTTGCTACTATGGCTTCAATTACTCTAAGATTTTCCACGGCATCATATAGACTCGGACTATAATTAGCTGGTTTCTGCTTTACAGTATTTACAAACCATTCCAGTTCTCTTCTTAATGGCTCGTAATACTCCACTTGAATTATCCTTTCTTCCTCACCTATGTTCAATGGGTTGTAATAAAGAATTTGATTCTTAATGGTATCAGCTCTTATGAAAGGTCTTTCTGTTATAACATCAATCTCACGAATTTTACGAGAGGAGACACCATCTATATGTATAATGCAATAGATATTGCGCGTGGTTTTTAAAGATGCAAATAAAATCTCATCATGCATCAACTTGATTTTTTGTGCTTTAATAACCTCACTTATTTCACTGTCAGTCAAATACCTGCATAGATCTATATCATGTATACCAAGATCCAATAGTATAGGGTAGGAAAGCATATTGGGGGGTCTTTTAGATAGTCTTTTAAATACTATGTAGGCTACATTTTCGCTTTTCAAGAGCTCCTTAAGCTTGTTAACTGTGTTGTCAAACCGCATTATCATGCCAGGAGCTGCTATAACGTTATTTGATTGGGCTATTCTCCAAAGTTTTATAGCATCATTCGAGTTCATTGCAACAGGCTTCTCTATGAGGGCATGCACACCCTCAGTTAAAACATCTTCTGCGACCTTAGATAAAGAATCTATGGATGTTGAAATAACTACGGCATCTACATGCCGAAGAATCTCTCTATAGTCTGTTTTCGCTATTGGTACTCTAAATTCGTTTCTAATGTTTGTCACGGTATCATCTCTAACATCACATACAGCTTCTAGCTTCACTTTACCTTCTTTCTCCAGCTCTTTCAGTATCCTTACATGATTTTTACCCCATCTACCAACACCTATTACACCAACTCTTAGCATAATGTCTCACCATACAAAGATCTAAAGTGCATGATCAGCAGTAGCATTAAAAGCACTTGTGCAACTATTACAAGCGATACAAGAAGAACCTTCCTAAAGTCAATCAATAATGCGATATATGCAATGGAGTCTAGAACATCGCTTGGGACAATTATCATAATAGGTGATAGGGAGTATTGCTGAGCTATGCTAATAGCATAGATAATATAGTAATTAATTGACTGCATAAATAGTGTGCGTGCATCCCAATAATCGATATCCTCGGCCATAAATGTTGGTTTATCGCTTACAGCGGGGGCTAGGTAAAGAAGTATACCAGTCATCGGTATAGAGACTAGTAATACTATTAAGGATGTTACGACATAGAATTTCTTTAGATATGGGCACTCAAATGCCATTATCGATGTAGGTACAATCCAAACTATATAGTTGGTGTTTCCAATCTTGCCAAATGTGATAATCAGTAGAAGTAATATTGAGGTTGATATGGCTAAGAATCTTAGCGAAACATAAGGCTTTTGTCTCAAGACTATGAAGAGCCCTAAAACCGTTGATAAATAGGCTATTAGAAATGGTATCATCCAAAAATTGTCTAGGAAATTATTATACACATTGATGTTGGATTCTAGTACAAATGTTGCTATGGCCCATGGCGAAGCATCTTGTGGGGGCCTCGATGCATGAAAGCTCACAACATTCTCTATAAAGCTCTTACCAGATGCAAACACAAATGGCGCTATGATAGCAATTCCGGTTACTATCGCTATGATAGCGTATTCAAGTGCTTTTTTTGCCCCGTTCTTCTTATATATGAAGATCATATGCAGTGGCGCTACAACAGCAGCTATTGGTTTTATTAGTGTTGCTATAGCTGTTGATACTGCGGCTTTGCGATATTTTCCGCTCCATGTATAAAGAGTTGAAAGAAGTATGAAGAGAGCTAGAAGAACATCGAATTGGAGTGCGAATAGAATTTGAAGAAATGGTAAGCTCAGTAACCATAACATAGCTATTTCAAGTCCTCTATGCCTCTTAATAATCCTGAATATTATGTAAGCTGGTATGACGACTAGCACAAGCTTTAATATCATGTACCTGGCTTGATATGGTGCTAGCATTGCTAAAGCATAGACAAAAATAAATGTTATCACAGCTATAGGCGGATAGGGAGCTTTGCATGAAGGCGTTCCGCACAATTTATATATGGAGAATATTGATTGAAATCCATATTTCTCCACAATTCTGTACCAGGAGACCCACCACATTATATCGTAATAGTTCCAGCCAATAACTAGAGAAGCTACTAGAAGTGCTATTACCAAGGCTACTACATATATTCTATGCTTATTATATAGACTAGGAAACTCCTTGTAGCATCTTTCCCCATAATATGAAAATTCTTTGTAGATATCATACATAAAACCAACCTGAGCCTTAGCAAAAAGGATTTGACAAAGTATTTAAATAGTTTTAGGCGCTGTCCTATGGGCACTTGAGGATCTCTAAGGCTATTTCTGTAAATGTTTTACCTTTTTCACTTTCAAGTTTCTTAATCTTTTGATAGAGCTCTATATGAGCCTTGTCTCTCTGCCTAACGAAATATGTTATATGATTAACGAGATGCCTTGCATCGCTAAATGTCTTGCCACATGCTTCACAACGCCAGCAAGGACCTTCAGCAATCTTCTTTTCGCTTGTAGAGACCGTAGTAGTTGGTGTAGCATTCATTACAATAGCCTTACCCAAGATCTCGTACCAAAGCTCATAAGGATCTTCATTACATATTCTAGCAATTGACTTCACAACCTCGATAGTAAATGGAGCTCCCGAGCTCTTAGCAATGCTGATGAGGTCTTTGCTACAATCTTTCAAGTTTTTCGCCAAGAAAACTCTGTTTTAAGATACGCCTAAATTAGGTTTGTTGCAAAACCTTATATAGTGTGATGAGTGTGGTGGCCTTGCTGAGTAAATATGATGATGCTTAGAAGGGCTGAGGAACAGTTAATTTGTAGCGATATGTGTCTAAGGCTTATAAAGTCTTAACAAATAAACTATCTTGGGCCGCCGTAGCTCAGCCCGGTAGAGCGCCGGACTCATATGCTAGGCGGGTTGGGAGATCCGGTGGTCGCGGGTTCAAGTCCCGCCGGCGGCACTAATCAATTCTAATATTGGGTTCCAACCTAATAAATATGTTACCCAGATGATAATATCTTTGGTGTATTTGTATTGCCTTACCCAATTTTTAGATTAGATGATATAGAAATATGCATTTATGCAATAGGCGATGAAAAAGAAGATGAATGCGCTCCAGAAGCACTACAAGCATTATATGAAATATCATCGTTTTTAGGTGTAAAAATAAGATATTCAACACTATCATCTTTCGCAAATTATGTAAGAACCTTAACCATGTTAACAGATTTCGAAAAAGAACAGCTAATCGATTTATTAAAGTTACTGATAGTGAGCTATAGAAGATATGATTATGAAGAGGCAAAGATGGTAGCACAAAAAATATTTAAGATAGTTATTGGAACACAAATTGAGGTCGAATCAGCGAAGGATGCAATTGAAATAGCATTAAATGCAGTATATGCATCAATAGCAACTTCTATAGAATCGACAAGCTATGAACCAATAGAAAAAGACGCAGCAATAAATATTATAAAAATACAGGAAGTAAATACTGCAGCATAACATCTAAGGCAAATAAATAACCCATTTAAACACAACAGTTTAAAACCCTTAGACTATTGAAAAGGTAATAGGGGCCGTAGTTTAGCTTGGTAGAATGCGGGGCTTGGGCCCCCGTGGTCCGGGGTTCAAATCCCCGCGGCCCCACCAAATAAATTCATACGTTGACCCCATAATTCTAGTTGATGTCAGCTGATTTGGCATATCAATCATGAGCACTAAAAGGTGTTTCGATGTAGCTTCGGGTGAAGTTGTATATGTACCTGAACTTGATTTCAGCATTGTTTGGATCCAGATTTGCAATTCTAGGCTTAGCTACAACTATATTCTCTAATCTGTACGCATACCATGCACCAGTATCTCTGATGTATGGTATTCCTTGATGTAGTCGACATGTATTTTCAGAGTTTCTTTACTTCGACAGATCTGTGTGTAGATAGATTGAGTGTTGAAGGGCTGGAAGTAGTGAGGAAAACAGTTAACAGTTGGCAAGGTGTAAGAGCCTCTGGATTAAACCTGTGGATAGGGTAGCTAGCAGATTAGATGCAAGATACATATATCGCTGTAAATGCTAGTCTAACTTTCTTGAGTATACCTTCCTCAGCTTCTCGAAGCTATGTTCACATCCAAAACATTTGCTGTAGAAGCTATGGCATGTCTAGTAAGTCAATATTAGGTCTTATGCGCTTTCACCAAAATACTGAATTAAAGTTTGCTCCAACACCTTATTTTCTCTATAGCTTTTATTTTGTTTAGTCTTTCACGCTAAAGTTGATGGGTGGTTTTTTTGAGCTCTAAGCATATTTATATTACTACACCAATATATTATCCTAATGATAAGCCTCATTTAGGACATGCATACACAACTGTGTTGGCAGATATTACTAGTAGATGGTATGGTCTACTAGGCTACGATGTTTTCTTTTTAACGGGAACTGATGAGCATGGGGCTAAGTTGCAGAGAGAAGCTGAGAAGAGAGGAGTATCACCAAAAGCTTTTGTTGATGAGATGTCGGCTGTTTTCAAAGAATATTGGAGTAAACTAAACATAGGTTTCAGTAGATTCATTAGAACAACTGATGGGGATCACGAATCTCTTGTAAGTAATGTGCTGCGTTTGCTAAATGAGAAGGGATATATATATCGTGGTGTGTACAAGGGTTGGTATTGTACTGCTTGTGAGAGATACTATAGTGAGAAAGAATATGTTATTGAGAACAACACTCCTTATTGTCCTATACATAGAAAACCTTTAGAATTTGTTGAAGAAGAAACGTACTTCTTGAGGTTATCGCAATTTAGAGATAAGGTGTTGAAGATATTGAGGGAAGGGGAGGTTGTATACCCAAGGCAATATGCAGAAGAGGTTGCATCCAAGATTGAGTTAGAGGGTTTACAAGATTTATCGATTTCAAGACCTAAGGAGAGGGTTAGCTGGGGTATAATTCTGCCATTTGACAATCGATTCACAGTTTATGTATGGATAGATGCTCTCCTCAACTACCTAACAGGAGCAGGTTTTGGTAAAGATGAGAAGCGTTTCGAGGCTCTATGGAAAAACTCCATACAGTTTATAGGCAAAGACATTCTATGGTTTCACACAGCGGTGTGGTTTTCACTATTATCAATGCTAGATTTACCACCGTCAAAGAAGCTTGTCGTTCACGGTTTTCTAACTGTTAAAGGAGTGAAGATGGGCAAGTCTACAGGTAATGTAACATCTATTGATGATATGATTAAAAGGTATGGAAGCTCAGATGCAGTTAGATTTATAATAGCTAGAATAGCTAACTACGAGAAGGATTCTGAAGTTTCTTGGGAGATATATGACTCGATATACAATGGGGATCTAGTCAATAACTACGGCAACCTCGTTAGGAGAGTTACAAGTCTAGCCATAAAACTATTTGGTGGTGTTGTAAGGATTGACATAGACCATGAACATGCTAAAAAGATTGAAGAATTTGTTCAAAAAGCGATAGAACATTACAACAAGATAGATATAGCAGAAGCAGTAAAAACAGCCCTTGACATAGCACATGAAACAAACGCTTATCTAAACAGAAAAGAGCCTTGGAAACAAGAGAATCCACAGCCAACGATATACACAGCACTAGAGTCTATAAGACTAGCTACATTACTTCTACACCCAGTAATGCCAAACATAACGCAAAACATCATGAATTCTCTGAACATTGCCATAGAAAAGGGTTCAGACCAGTTCAAAGTAGGTTATATAAGCGAATACAAAGTAAAGGAATCTCCCATACCATTCAAAAAACTGGCAACTAGCTAATATAAGCAAACAATTTAAACCACACCAAAATAGATAGTGTTTGGGCCGCCGTAGCTCAGCCCGGTAGAGCGCCGGCCTCGTAAGCCGGTGGCCGCGGGTTCAAATCCCGCCGGCGGCTCCAAGGAACTCACTTTATTCAACGACTAAGCCTCAAAGGCTGTTGCAGATTTAACGATAGATTTAAATACTTTTATTTTTCTGCTAGCGATGAGATGCAATGCGATGAGGTTCAATCCGCAGATGGGGTCCGTGGCGTTGGGCTCGACAAGGCCCCATGAGGTGTGGGTTCACCAGCTTCAACCCACACCAAGGGCCAGCACTCTCACAGAATTAAAACTATTGAAAAGTAACTAGAAGTACTGTGGGAGGGGAAATGCTTTTACACCAAACTTTTATGTTTTAGATGTTTTGTAGTAGATATTCAAGTACATGGAGGATTTTGTGTTGGGTGCGCATCGAATACAATGTGGATAGTGTTATTGAGGCTTAGAACAAAGGTGTTTCTCGAGCAGTTGAAAGGTTTGTAGCATAGATGTTCTCCTAGAACATACCTCTTCAAATTGCCTCTATTTATGACTGAAGAATATTGAGAAAAAGTGTTCAACATAAATGTTGAAGGTGTGTTTTTCTTCACAAAGGCTGTTTTTACATATATTACTGTATGAATAATTTTCTTGTTAAGTTTAATAGGGTGTTGAAGAATATGTTTAAAATGATTCAGTTATTTATTCTTTCCCAATTTAACGGTGGTTTCTATGAGCATGTTCAAGGGTTTTAAAATTGTTCTCACTGGCGATGAATCTCTTGTGAGCACATACCACCATACATACCTAGGTTTTTCATCAGGGTTGCCAATGGATGTTTTTCCTAGTTTCCTAGGAAACATAATTTTTCCTACTTTAAGTGGGGAACATGGCAGGATGAGGACAAGTCAATATGGTTTGTGTAAGATCGAGGCTTCTCTGATTGATAATGGTTTTTCGAGAAGTGATGTGGCTATTGTCGATCCTAGGAGGTTGGATGAGGCTATAGGGCCTGAGACAAGGGTTTTGGGCATCGGAGTTCTAGATCCCTTGGGCATAAACTATGGGACAGCGCTACTGCGTGTTGTTTTAAGTTTGATGGGGGTTGAAACTCGTTTGCAATCTTATATGTCTTGGGCAACTATGAAGATATTTAATAGTGATGCTGTGAAGAAGTATAGGAATAGAATAAAGGTTATTGTTGGAGGCCAAGGTGTTTGGGAGATAATTGATAGTGGGCTCCAGCATAGGCTTGGCATAGATTGTATTGTTGAGGGCGAGGGAGAGCTTGTCGCGCCAAAAATTTTTAGAGTAGCTCTGGAAGGTGGGGAAATTCCAGGCTATGTGAAGGGTCCACCAGTACCTGTAGACAAGATACCTGTTATAAAAACTCCTTCTAGAGGTCTTGTAGAGGTTACGAGAGGGTGTGGAAGGGGGTGTTTATTTTGCAACCCTACACTACTAATGTTTAGGTCAATACCGATGGACAAAATACTTAAAGAGATAGCTGTTAACATTGAAGGAGGCGAAAGAAACATAACGCTACATTCAGAGGATTTTCTAAGGTATGGCTCAACATCTCTATTGCCAAATGAGGACAAGGTTCTAAACCTGTTAAACACTATTACAAAGATACCGGAAATAGATAGCATTTCAATAGATTTTGTAACAGCATCAACAGCCTTGTCAAACCCTAAATTAGTGAAGACTGTTGGTGGTATGCTGGGGCTTAGTGACAGAAACCCAGCAATAATTCAGATGGGTATAGAGAGTGGCAGCCCAAGAATAATAAAAATTATTGCTCCTGGTAAGCCAAAGCCTTTCAATTATGAGGAGTGGCCGAAGATAGTGGAAGAAGCTGTTAATCTATTAAACGACTCGGGCTGGTGGATATGTGCAACAATAATAGTGAATCTTCCGCAAGAGACTGAAGAGGATATAGAAATGAATATGAGACTTGTAGAGAGGCTAGAGCATTACAATGTCTTTGTATTCCCATTGCCATTCATACCCTCTGGAAGTCTAAGAAAAGCAAGGGATATGGCAGGAACACATAAAATAGTTAGTACAAGAAATTTGGAGCTCATAGCCCTAGCAGTATATGATGCCATCAAAAAGATCAAATCTTTATCAAAACACCTTGTAGCAAAAGCACCCTTTGGCGTAAGACAAGTGCTAGGAGCGTTACTTTATGTAGCTTCAGTCATAGGTCTTAGAAGATTGCAAAGAAATTCACTAGACGCTATAATAGATCATTTTAAAGCTTTGAAAGAAGATCGATATAGGATAAGCATTTAAATCAAGGTTATCGTGCCACGATACTTAATCGGATGTTAAAACGCTACTAGAGATGCCATCCTCTAGTCTTCTTACTCTACTTGTAAGATGTTAATGCCTAGTCTAAAGGTAAAGGAGTTGTTTTGATCGTTAGAAGTATCTATCAAGCTGAGGTATCAATTCAGCTGGGTGCCATAGCTAAAACCCTTATATCGAATTTAACAAGCGAAACAGCAGGTGGATGTATAAGAGCAATTAAATCGCCTTTAGAGGCTGATTAAGTTTATACCACCGTATCAAATATAGCGACATCGCGCTCTTATATCCTAAGCTTATAAGCTATAGCTACTCCTACACCCCTTACTCCACCTGTTACAACATAAACTTTGTTTTTGAATCTACTCATAAGAGTACAACAGCGCTGAATTATAGGCTTTGACTATAAAATATTCTTAACAAAATCCAGGTGTGGGTGATACTACAGCTTACTGCTAACTTAAGAGAGCTTTTATTCTGACCCCTTAGTCTATCTCATCATATCTAAAAAGGTTTAAGGAGATGGCATCATATAGTATTGAGGGATACAGAGAGGTAATAGTATCAGGCCCCATTCTATCTACTATGCTAAAATATGCTAAAACTAGGACTTCCCCTAATGCTCACCGACATCATAATGTTAGCATATAATTTGACAGATGCTTATTGGCTTAGCAGGTACAGCACCTACGCTTTAGCAGCACCTAGACAGGCCTGGCCTATTTTCCTAGTATTTGTCTCTATATTAATAGGTATTACAAATGCTAACCTAGCAATACTATCGCAATACGTTGGAGCTAAACTCTATAACAAGGTTAGCGAAACAACATCAAAACTTTTTACACTATGTTTATTCATTTCCTTTCTATTGTTTATTGTCTATGAAATTATGAGATACAATATATTTGTATACCTAATGAAGGTTCCAACAGAGATGCTTCAGGATGTGCTGGGCTACACTAAGGTCATAGCGTTAGATATCATAGGCTTTGGCGTAAGTGCAGCTCTATCGACTATAGTGCAATCTTTTGGAGATGTACGTACGCCAGCTATAGTCATGGGAATTGGAGCTCTTTTAAATGCTGTACTCGATCCATTATTTATTGTGGGTCTAGGCATCATCCCACCTATGGGTGCCGAAGGCGCTGCAATAGCCACTGTCATAACAAGGCTTTTTAGTGGACTGCTTTTGTTTTCTCTTATAGGGAAACGGTATCCAGAGACTAGGATAAGACTTGTGTATAGCATAGATGAGGAGTGGATCACCCTTAGCTTTAAAGTGGGGGTACCTGTTATTATTATGACCATCTCTGATGGACTTGCATTCACCTTTCAACAAGCTTTGGTTAACACCTTTGGGGCTATAGCTGCAACAGCTTTTACCATAGGGTTCATGGTTATGGATATCGCTAATTCTGTGTTTAGAGGGTTTACAATGTCTATAAGCATTATGGTAGGACAATGTCTTGGAGCAGGAGACGCGAAAAGAGCCCGTAGAGTAGCTTTAACAGCTGCTCATACACTGATGGCAGTGATCTTCATGGGGGCCACCCTGGTATTCTTTGCTAGGAACCACCTAATCTCTATTTTCACAACAGATCCTATGGTATCAACTGAGACGGAGAGACTTATAACAATAATATCGTGGGTACTTCCCTTAATGATGCTCTCTTTTCTAGGTATGTCGGTGGGAAGAGGCTCGGGGCATACAGTAGTTCCTACGGTGGTGAATATAATGAGGTTTTGGGTAATAAGGATAGGTGTTGGGTGGTTGTTATCCGTCGCCTTGGGGATGGGGGTAACCGGGATTTGGATAGCCATAGCTTTATCCGAATTACTTGGAGGAACGATTTCTTATGCATGGATTAGGAAAGGTGGATGGACAAAACCTGTTATTAAGCACTAGCAATAGGCATCGTTAACAAAATGAGATTGACATAAAAATAAGCTTAGTTTAATTGTCTTCATGATAGCGAATTCGAATTAAAAAGAAATTGATATCATAGTTTTTTGTCAGGAATTCTGTAATAGATGATCAAAAGAATATTCTTTAAATTAGGTTAAACATAGTAAGAAAACCTCCTCAAAATATCTGAATTCTGAATATAGTAAAATTCTATACAACGAATTTGTTGTATGTCTAGCATAGAATTAAGTTTTATACCAAAATCAGTGTTATACAATGATTTAATTGATGAAGATAGTTATTCAAGGAATGCTAATGTTCTTGTTATTAGCTATTTATTGGCTGTAGTAGGGATTTTATGGGGTGGAAATCGGTTTAAGGAGTTTAACCTTATTCATTGGTATCTCTTAGATAAAACTGCTTCGGGTTTGCTTTAAGGTTGTTCTTATCCATTCAGCAATATCTTTAATGCAGTCTCTCCATCCAGTTTCATGTACTATTGAATGTCCTTTGCCTTCGTATATCTTCAGCGCCTTGATGTTTGTTCTTAGTTTGCTGTATGTTTGTTTGCTGGCTTCAATGGGTATTACATCGTCTTCGCTGCCATGTATGAGTAGAACCGGTATGCGTATTCTGTCAACGTATTTCCAGAATTCTCTAGATGCTCTCCAAATCTCACTTAAAAGCCTGGCTGTTGTATCTCTAAGTGCTAATTCATCTTTAGTCATGATTTCGACAAGCTCTTTATCTAATCTCTTAGAGAGTTCTGCCACTTGCTCAGGGGTAAAAGGTAGCTTGATTCTTTTCCTTGGTGTAAAAATAGACATAAGAGTAACAACTATTCTTGCGCTCATTTTTACCGGGATTAAAACAGCTGGAGCTACACCTACGACAGCATCACCTACTCTTCCATACTTTCCTGAATAAAGTAGCACCACTAAGCCGCCCATGCTATGCCCCACTAAAACGGTTTTCTCTGCACCAAACCTCTCTTTAGCAAAGAAAGCAAATCGCTCTAGATCTGCAAGAAAATCTTCGAAGGACTCTACATAACCTCTTTCATTGTCTTGTGCAGTTTTTCCATGCCCTCTCTGATCATACATACACACACTATATCCATACGTAGCTAGCTCTTTAGCTACGTGCAGATATGAACCGCTATGCGCTGTATAGCCATGAAGCCAAACCACAAGAATATCACTTGGTTTATCTGGGGTTACACAACGATAAAATATCTTAAACCTGTAACCTAGATCTACGTAATCTTCAATGTAGTTCAAAGGTAGCACCATGTAGAGTAACACTAAAAAATATATATATTTTATTAAAATAATTAAACATAAAAAGCTTTATAATGTAACTAGTTGCAATTTACTAAGGGTACTATGGCGATGAATACATCGATCTGTTAGAGAAGATCGAGGTTGTTGTGGCGGGCCCGCGGGGATTTGAACCCCGGGTCTCCGGCTCCGCAGGCCGGCGCTTTATCCAAGCTAAGCTACGGGCCCTTCTATCGACTTGTTTTATGTGGTTTTTAGATTTTATTGCTTTAAATCTATACTCTATTCGTTAATCAGATCCACGTCTTTTAAGCTTAGGCCATTCAAAGATTGTGGTGGGTATTACGAGATGCAAAGAACTATTGTAAGTGTTGCTATGGAGATTGCATTAGATGGTTCAGCTAACTATGCTGGTGGTTTGGGTGTTTTAGAAGCTGATAAATTCTATGGGGCTGCAAGACTTGGCTTGCCATATATTTCTATTGTACCGTTTTATCCTAGTGGTTATGTTGATTGGGATTCTGTGAATAGGACTAGATTGTTTGTCGAGGTTAGACATAGACATAGTATGTCTTTTTTGTCTAAGTTGAGATATATTGGCTCTATAGAGGCTAGGAGAACCGATGGAAGGCTACTGGCTGAGGCAGATCTCTTTGAATATGTCTACGGCTCTGCAAAGGCTATATTGTACAGAGTTAAGAAGCCACTGTCAGCTGCTAGATTATTCAGATACTTGTATAGGCATCACGTTGATGAATGCACCTACTACATTGTTGCGGCTGCCATCTCTGCTGAGATAATAAAGAAGATAGCCAAGGATGTTCAAATACATGTTGTAGATGTTCAAGAAGCTCATTTAGCGTTGCTTCCATATCTTTTGCCAAAAGAGATTAAAACAAGGTTTGTAACTCATACCCCAGGTCCATGGGGCCATCCAAAGCTGTGTAAAGAGGCTGAAGAGATTCTTGGAATATCGCTCCCAAATGTTAGGACGATGACAGAAGCAGCCATGGAGATGGCTGAAAAGGTCTTTACAGTTTCTAGAAAACATTTTGAGGTGACGAAAATGTTCTTTCCGAAGTACATTAACAAAATGAGTTATGTAACCAATGCAATAGATATTGAGAGGTGGCAGAGGGTGGAAAAGGAAATAGATTCTGTGGAGAGGCTTGCAAAAATACATGAACAATTCAAAGAGGGGTTCAAATCCATTATAAAAGCCCTTTCAGGTAAGTCAGTTGGGGACAGAATGGTTGTATCATGGGTTAGACGGATAACGAAATATAAGAGGCCATATTTCATCGAATGGCTTATGGAAGAAAATGGCGATCTCAAAGACAGGATATTCATTGTTGTGTCTGGAAAACCGCATCCAAGTGATACATGGGGAAGAGAGATAGCAATAACCTTTGCAAGATTCGCTAAAGTTGCTAACAACTTCTTCTACCATCCAAGTTATGGAATAGAATTTGCATACTATGCCTTATCGTCATCAGACCTTTTGCTATTCACACCATTTAGTTGTTGGGAAGCAAGTGGCACAAGCATGATGAAAGCAGGGATCAATGGGGTGCCAACGCTATCGTCTAGAGATGGGGCTAGCCTAGAGCTTATAGAGGACAACTTCGATGGCTGGTTCTTTGGAAAGGAACTCCAGCATTTCATAGATATAGACTCTGAAGAGGCTAGAAAAATAGATGAGGATGACTATACAGATTTTGTGAAGAAATTGGAAAAAATAATAAATATCTATGAAAGTGATAAGGATAGATACTACGAAATAGCTTACAATACATACAAAACATTCATGCCTGTCGTAGATATTAAAAGACTTCTAAGGCAATACTACAGCGATTTGATAGAGAGCAAAACTGAGAAGAAGGATTAGTAGCGGTCATCTGTTCCTATAGAGCAAATCGCTAACCAATCATTTTAGTTTTAGATCAAAATCTTTTCGAATAACGTTATTAAGATATTCAATAACATATCTGGTTTGTCGAAACGCCTTCTTCCCATAGTCAAAAAACTCTATGTTTATACAATATCCGCATTTCTTTAGCGCGTCGTTAAGAATGCCCCTGTGGTGCTTAGGCAGAAATGCCAGTATATATTTATGGTTCTTCAGTTTTTCTAAAACAATGGAGAGAATATCCGCAAACTTGTCTCTATATTCAAAGCCAAGTTCTTTGGGTGGATAATCATAGTTGGCAAACGGGTAATATATGTCAAGCTCTCGAGGAACCAATATCATAGGCTCTGAAAGTATGTAAACCTGAACCATATTTTGAATGCCATATGCACTTAGATATTTATCTACCATGCGATGGATGGGAGACACCCTATATGGCTTTACACTACTACAAGGCAAGATCAAAGCATAGTTTTTCAATGTATATTTTGAGTGAAAAACATTGATTAGGAAATTGTGCCAATAAACAACATGTTTATGTTCAAATAAATTACAGTACCTATTATTCCTCAGAACTATCTCACCGGGTTTTATATACATCAATTCCTCTATCTCTGACCCAAGTACAGAATGGATGTAATCTATAAACAGTTTTTCTATTGATGGATTCAAAAGAAGCACCAAAAAACATGGTTATTTGTTGTTACCTTATAAATTGAATGGCTCAAAACTAAAACCGCTTTAATAAACTAAATCGCCATAACGATAGCGATTCATGAACCATACCCTCAACCCATACCCACATCTTACATATTATGAACGTGATTTGCATGCAATCATGTATGAAAATGAAATGTGGGCATTCATATGATACACGATTTTTGGAATAAATTTTTCTTTGGGTAGAGGGCTCAGAAATGTATTATTCCGTAAAGTTTATAACCCTCTTTAGAGGTGTAGAGACTCTGAGGTGTAGGGTTATGGTTAGGGTTGACAAGGTAATTCATGTCAAAGATGAGACAGCATTTTTGAGCAAAGGGATAAAGGCACTTAGATATTCAAGTGTTGCAAAGCTACTCAGAGTCTTCAAGAATCCCCAGCTTGGTGCGGAGTTGTCAGAGGTTCTGGATAAGGGACCTGTATACATAGTCAAGTTCAAGAACTATACAGTTGTTGTCTTGCCTGATAGAACACATGTTGTAGAAGCTAAGTCAAAAGAAGAAGCAGAAAGTGTTGTGGAGGAGCTCGCAAGAGCTGTAGCATAAAGGCGAAGAACTCAATTAAATTACGTGAACCAATATTTTTTTATAAAAATGTATTTGCTTATGATTTAGATCTTGAAGCATTCTGAAACCTTTTTCTTTAATTTTAATGCGTTTCTCTCTGGCACAGAATCGAAGGTGAAGTTTCCACCTCCGGTTTCCATTCCTGCTGCATATTTCAGTTTGTTTTCGTCGCGTAGCATCCCGTATATCTCGATGTGCAAATGATAAAAGCTGTATTCTCCTTTTAGAGGGCTTTGATGGACCACCATAATATATGGCATTGGTTTAAAGAAGAGCCTCTTCAAGCCACATAAGCTATACTTTAGGATATTTGCAAGGTCTGCTATTTCATTTTGTGATAGTTGTGTTAACAACTGTAGGTGTCTTCTCGGATATATATGTATCTCGAATGGCCAATGTGAATAGAATGGCATGAATGCAGTCCAACTGGGGTTTTCCAAGATAATCCTCATATTGTCTTCCAGCTCTGTCCTTAGTATATCGCAAAACAAGCATCTTTTGTTTCCCTCCCAATATTTCCTAGCATTTTCTATTTCTCTAAGCACTCTCGTGGGTACGAATGGTGTCACATATATTTGGCTATGTGGATGTGTTAGCGACACTCCTATTTCTCTACCTTTGTTTCTGAACCATAGAAAATATTCTGCATAGTCTTTTTTCATCTCCTCTTTTTGTTTCTCAATGACAAGCTTGATTACATATTCTATTTGTTCCTTGGGCAAATCACTTAAATCATCTAAGTCATGTTGTGGTGTTTCTACAACAACATAGCATTTTCCATTTGCTTTAGCCGTTTTGTAGAACCGATGTTCTGTAGGATTTGGAGGGTTTTCAGTCAGCATAGGAAATCTATTTTCTAATATGAGAGCCCTCCAGTTATATCCAGTTTCAGGGGTTCCTGGACAGAAAGGGCAAAAAGATGTTGGTTGCCACGGTCTTGCACTTCTAATGTTTGATACCATTACCCACTCTCCTAATGTGGGATCCCATCGAAGTTCCATGACGAGCTCCTCATCATTGCTGGGCACAAGGTCTCACCTGTGTCGTATAACTCCTCTATCCACCTTTACAACCCATCCTCTAGTCCCAATACCTTTGGAAAGCATTTTACTCAACGCTTTGTGAGCTGTTTCAACATCTTTAAATAATGCTATTACACAACCTCCAAGCCCAGCACCAGAAAGTTTTGCACCCGAGGCACCATTGTTAATGAATTCTTCAACAATTTTATCTATTTCTGGCAGGCTTACATCGTATAAGCTACTAAGCAGGTTGTGTTGATAGGTCATTATATAGCCTATTATATCTATCTTACCTTTTTCAGCAAGTTTTTTTGCACTTTCATAATCTATTTCAAGTGCTTTCGCAACTTCTGTAGAGGTGGGTTTGTACCCTTTAAGAACCTTTACTGCTAACATAGTTGAATTATGTGCTTTAATTGTATATAGTATTCTATTCCTTATCTTCTCATCTAATTCATACAAATAGGGCTGAAGCTGTTCAATAGTTAAAGAGCTCCATTTTGGCTCCCAATACTTATACCCAAGCAATTTTCTTAAATCATCTGGTGCTATAGACATAAGCTTTTCTAGGCCTATCTCTATCTCTTTTTGTCTTTTGGGATGTATATCAGCTGTGCTGTGTCTAATACCACTATCAATTACAGCGAAGACTCCTTCATTAAATGATATCGACTCCACATTATATGGTGGGATAGTTTCAATTATTGATACATTGCCGAATGCAGCACCATATTGGTCGAGCCTTCCACATGGAATACCTAAAACATCGTGCTCTGTAACATATGCAAGCTCAGCAACCTCTTTTATAGTAAGACCTAGATTAAAGAGTTCATTTAAAAATCCTATAAATGCCACGAGCAAAGTTCCACTACTTCCTAGCCCAGAGGCGATCGGCACCCAGCTTCTAATCCAAGCCTTAAAACCACCAACTTTGTATCCTCTTTGCGTAAGCGCTATAAGAGCAGCTCTCAGGTAGTTTCCAAACCATTTTTGTTTTGGCAGTATTTCAAGGTTTGTCAGCTCTATTTTATCAAAGTATTCAGCATTTTCATCAAGCAAATTACCTGAATAAACCTCGACGGATTTTTCATCAGTTTTTTTCCCAGCGACATATGTTCTTAGATTTATCCCTACAGAAACTACAGACAAACCTTTGTAATCTTGATGCGTATTTAGAAAATCTAAACGACCAGGGGCAGATACGATAACCTCGGGCTCTGTACTAAACATCTTCTTGAATTCGCTAGTAACAATATTGACATTCATATTAATGTCATTTAAAGCTTGTAAACACATCTCTAGTCACCTGATTTAAACTACTTATACATATTTTTAGGGAAATATCTTTCTGCAAGATTACTTCGTTACCAGCAATTAAAAATCTCATTATATTAAGCATTTATAAGTTAATAATAATGATGAATATTAAAGAACAGGTGATGAAACTGGGCCGGCATTAATGCAGAAGGATGAAGAGAATCTATTCCTGCCCCCGCTGACCGGCTTTTTAGGCATTATAAAGCGTTCTTAGGTTTCGACTTTACAACGACGTCCACGGTTACATGATATTTCCTAGGTGCAACACCTCTAATAACATGTCCTCCAAGGGACTCTACAATTGCTCCAAGGGACTGTGCATATACAGAAACAGTGTCATAGGCTCTGTGCAAGGCCTCTCGCTTGTTTGATGCCTCTACAAATAGATGTGGATGTAGATAACCATCGATTTTTACAGCATTCAATGCGACTTTGAATGCATCTTTGAATGCATCTGGATAAGGCATTAAAATTCTATCAAATTTTTCATTTAACGAAGGTGTAATTGTTAATGCATCACCGTGAATAATCTCATTAAATACTCCAACTTTATTTATCTCAATATTTATTCTAGCATAGTGTACAGCAAATTCGTTGAGATCTATTGAGATAACATAAGTTGGTTTAGCATGCTTAGATACTATTATGCTATAGGGTCCAAAACCAGCAAACATATTCAATATTTTCTCACCATCTTTGACTTTTTTCGCAATTCTGATATGATCAAATCCTAGGACTGGCGATATATACACCTTAGTAAAGTCTATTTTAAATACACATCCATGTTCTCTATACATGGTTTCACTTTTTCTCTCCCCAGCAAGATGGATGTATTCTCTGACTCTTTCAAAGCCTTGCACAGGTGATGTGGCAAGCCAAACACTCTTCACATAGGGGATTTCACGCAAGATTTCTTCGCCAATTACCTTATATAGCTCTGTTGAGACCTCGAAAGACTTTCTAATTATTGCAACATCCCCTATTATTTCAATCCTTTTCCAAATTGCATTTGCAAAACCAGGTCCAGCAACTCTCTCTGCAATTCTTTTTAAAAGGGGGATCCTAGATGATACTGACATTTAATAGAGCACCCACAATTTGTCTGAGACCCTCATAGCTAGTTAATGAAATTTTGAGATAGCTCAGCATTTCCGGCTTTCTTCATCGAGAACACTCAAAAGACCCTCTGATCATCATTACTTTTTATTGGTAGCCGGGCGGGGATTCGAACCCCGGTCACGGGGGCCAAAGCCCCGCATCCTTGGCCGCTAGACGACCCGGCTACTCAATAGATTTTGATATATGGATATGGGGTTATAAAGTTTTTGTTACGTAATTCTAGTTTAATGAACTTTAGATACAAGTTCACTTAATTAGATTGTTTTTTCTTAGGGGTTAGCGCGTGAATTTTTTGGAGAAGGTTTATAATATTTTCAGTTGGAACAAATCAGTTAGTCCCATTAGAAAAAGTCTTAGGTACCTGAGAATTGATAACATTGATGAATTTTGCTTAGAGGTTTTAAAGAAATACAATGTAGGGATGGCTGAGGTTGTAATATGCGTTGATAAATCTGGTGTTGCAAGATATCTTATAAATGAGCCCTTTGTTGATGAAGCTCTTTTCAATGCATATAATAGAATTATGGAATATCTATACACATCATATTTTAATTTAGAGTCGTTGGAAGATGTTAGAAAAGCTGTTAATAGAACTGCCTCTCAGATCGGTCTTAACGAAATTGTCCAAAAATATTATGATGCGTTAATGTACTATATCATCAGGGACAGTAAGGGATACGGCGTTTTAGATGTTGTGTTAAAAGATGATAATATTGAGGATGTAGAGCTATCTGATTGGAGAAAACCTATAACTGTTGTGCATAGAGATTTTTTATCATATGAAGCACTTGTAACTAACATACAATTCCAAAGCGAGGAAGAAGCTAAAAGCTATATAGATAAACTTGCTATAAGATGTGGTAAAGCAATTTCGTATGCAAAGCCAGAGTTGCATGGTACACTTCCAGAAGGTTTTAGAATTGCTACAACTATAGGTGACCCTGTCAGTCCTAGTCCAACATTTAGTATTAGAAAATTGCCTGAGGTTCCAATAGATGTTGTGAAATTGGTTAGACAAGGTGTTTTAAACTATAATATAGCATCATTAATATGGCTAATTAATGATGCTAAGCTTTTCTATGTTATTGCTGGTGGAAGTGGCAGTGGAAAAACAACAATGCTAAACGCTTTTCTACAATTATCAAATCCAAATTGGAAGATAGTGGTGGTTCAAGATGTTCCAGAAGTTAAACTTCCTCTAAGACCTAGATTTATACAGTTCCATGGCGAGGACTCAGATGAATTGCTGCAAAGATGCTTTACAGCTCTACGCTATAGGCCCGATATTCTAGTTGTAGGAGAGGTTAGAGGTCGTGAAATAATTGCCCTTGTAAGAGCCATTGCCTCTGGATCGGGCTCTGCAACAACTTTTCACGCCTCTACCCCAGACGAATATGAACTGGCAATAAGAGGCCTTCTACCAGAAGATCTATACACTATGCTTTCACTAAATACAGCCCTAATGATATTCATCTCAAGAGTTCGTAAAGGATACAATGTTGAAAGGAGGATTTGGAAAATATATGAGAGGGTGGGTGATGAATGGAGAGAGATATATGACATGGATAAAGGTGACTCTATTTTGAAGAGCTATATTATTAAAAGGCTTGCTAAACGTCTTGCTAGAGATGATATAGAGGCTGAATATGACTATAGAATAAAAGTTTTAGAAAATGTGGGTAGTGGTTATGAATCAATTGAGAGAATACTTAAGAGATACTATGGACTTTAAAACTAGTGGGCTCCTTTCTTTCTACCTGTTCTTTTAGCCGCAATATGCCCAACCTTTCTACCTGGTGGAGCTCTTCTCGATACTGTAGTAGGCTTTGACTCGCTTTGGTGCGAGCCACCACCATGTGGATGGTCAACAGCATTCATAGCAACACCTCTTACACGAGGCCACTTCCTCGCTTTTACCTTCCATTTGTAATAAGCGTTGCCTGCCTTTAATAGGGGCTTCTCAAGTCTACCACCACCAGCTACAACACCTATTGTTGCTCTTGCATCAAGTAGAATTGATTTTTGTTTCCCGCTTGGTAGAGTAATTATTGCATGTGTTGATGTCTTGCCTGTTAATATGGCGTAAGAACCACCACTCCTCACAAGCTTGCCTCCGTCAAAGGGTCTTAACTCTATATTACATATTCTTGCACCCTCTGGTATGTTTCTCAGCGGAAGAATATTGCCATTGGATGGACTTGCGTTAGGCCCTATTTCAATTATTTGCCCAACTCTCAAACCCTCTATAGCAACATTATAGAACTCTTCACCGTTTTCAAGTTTTATCAATGCTACAGGAGCACTTCTACCAGGCTCATGCAAAATATCAACAACAATGCCTTTCACGGTATTGGTTAAAGGAATATGTGGATATTTAACTGGCGCTAGTTTTATATGCTTTGGGCTTCTGAATGTTGATGTTCCTCTACCCATTCTCTGAACTAATATTCTTTTACCCATGCCTCATACCCTATTTAATCCACTCATAGATAATATTTACTTGAGTGCAACAAATAGTGTGCTTCTTGTCGCTTTTAAGCCAGGCTCGCCATGCTTTACTTGTTTTGTTGTTGGTGCAAATTCTCCCAGGTAGTGTCCTATCATTTCAGGGGTTATTTTAACAGGAACGAATTCCTTACCATTATGAACAGATATTGTCAGTCCAACCATAATAGGCAAAATTATCATGTCTCTCACATGGGTTTTGATAACCGTTTCTTTGCATTCGTTAATGAGTCTTTGTCTAGCTTCAATAATTTTTTCAAGGAGTCTTCTGTGCCTAGGTGAAAAACCTCTTGATAAACTTCTTCGAGCTCTAGCATTTAATATCTTTACAAGATCGTCCATAGGCATATCTATCAATTCCTCTAAACTTCTTCCTCTATATCTAAATTTTTTCCATTCTACAGGCAACTCCCAGCACTGCTTACTCATATTATTTTAGCACCCTGTCAGTGTAAATTTGTGATTTAAAACACAGTTTATAAGTAGATATCAGACCGTGCTGTGATTGTGTTATTGCTTTAATAAAAACTTATTAACAGAGATCCTAAAATTGCTTTTCTTGCAATGATTAGCTAGGCTATCAGGTTTAACAGCGAGGTTTATGAAAATGGGCGGTAAGCAAAAGACAACGCTATTTATCGTTAAATCTAGTAGTTCGCAGCAAGAGGAGAGGAGTAAGAAGCCGAAGAAAGAAAAAGAAAAGAAGCAAGGGTAATGCTATCTATGAAGAGGTGAAAATGGGTGGCACATAGAAAAACAAGCGCTCCTAAGCGCGGAAGTCTTGGTGTAAGACCTAGAAAAAGGGCCTCTGAGATTATTCCAAGAGTGAAAAGCTGGCCAATACTACAAACAGATACACCAAAACTTTTGGGTTTTCTAGGTTATAAAGTTGGAATGACGCATGTTATACTAGTGGACGATAGACCAGGAACACCTACGCAAGGTAAAGAAATCTTTGTGCCAGTAACAATTATTGAAACACCACAGATGGTTCCAATAGCTATGAGAGTATATGGTGTTAATGAATATGGCGGTTTAGGGCTTTTAAAGGATGTATGGATAGAACCTCCCAAGGAAATAGAAATATGGCGAAGAATACCAACGTATAGGCCATCAACAAATGTTAATGAAAGAATAGAGTGGATAAAGAATAACATCTCTTTAATAAAACGAGTATCAGTTGTTCTTGCAGCAGATGTTAAGTCTGTTGGAGGTTTGAGTAAAAAGACGCCTGATCTAATAGAGGTTGCCATAGGTGGAGGAGACATTAATCAAAGGGTCTCATATGCAATAGACATGCTGGGAAAGAGCATTGGTATTGATACAGTTTTTAGTCCTGGGCAATTCATTGATATTATAGGTGTGACAAAGGGCAAAGGGTTCCAAGGGGTTATTAAAAGATTTGGCGTAAAAGAGTTGCCAAAGTGGCATAAACATAGAAAAGGAAGTAGAAGAATTGGAAGTAGAAGCCCAACTATTGGTGCCATGTCTGAGGTGCCACAAGCTGGTCAAATGGGGTTCCACCGTAGGACGGAATTCAATAAGAGGATTATCGCTATGGGAGATGATGGTTATGCTATAACTCCTGCGGGTGGTTTTCCACATTATGGTGTAGTCAAATCGAAATGGATAATGATATGGGGTAGCTGTGTAGGTGTTCCCAAGAGACCTCTCATTCTAAGATGGCCCATTAGACCACCTAGATGGGTTCCTTCTGCTCCACCAAAAATTGTTTATGTAAGCCTAGAAAGTAAGATTATGGGTTGAGGGATATGGCAAGTAAATTCGTAATTGTATACCCCATTGAAAAGAGATATGGTACCCTATTAGACCTGAATGGAAATGTTGTTGATAGAGTTGAGCTTCCTCTGATCTTTAGTTATCCTACTAGAATAGATCTGATCAGAAGAGCAGTTATATCATCTCTAACAGCAAGACTTCAACCAAAGGGTAGAGATCCTCTGGCTGGCAAGAGAAGAGTTGGAGAATCGTGGGGTATAGGACACAGTGTAGCAAGAGTTCCTAGATTAGATAATGGAAGAGCTGTTTTCGCTCCTAATGTTGTTGGCGGAAGGAGACAATTTGCACCAACAACATTAAAGAGAATTCGCGAAGAGATAAATAAAAAAGAAATGAAAATTGCAATTATCTCAGCATTATCTGCGCTGGCAAATCCTAGTTATGTTTTTTCTAGAGGATATACAATTCCTCAGCAAATACAGTCACTACCAATAATCGTGGTCAACGAATTTGAAAATATTAGCTCATCTAAAGAAGTTAGAGAATACTTGATGAAAGTCGGTCTTTGGCAAAATATTGAAAAGGCGCAAGGTAATATAAGGATCAGAAGTGGGAGAGGTAAAATGAGGGGGAGAAGATATAAGGAGCCCAAAAGCATATTGTTCATAATTTCATCTCTTCAATCCCCTGTTGTTAAAGCCATTAGAAATCTGCCAGGAGTAGATTACCTTACTCCAGAAACCCTAGATATATGCAAGCTAGCGCCTGGTGCAATGCCAGGTAGGCTTGCTATTATAACTCAGAGAGCATTGGATACACTTTCAAGACTATATGTGGCGGAGAAACCATGAGTCAGGACATAAATAAGAAAAATATAATTATGGATGTTGTTACAACAGAAAAGGCATATTTACTAGCTGAAAAATACAATTATATAACTGTGAAAGTATATAGAGATACTAATAAAAAGGAAATAAAGGAATACATTGAAAAAACACTTAATGTAAAAGTGGTAAAGGTAAATACCTTAATTGATAGAGACGGTTATAAAAAGGCTTATATTAAGTTAGCACCAGAATACAGAGCACTTGACATCATAGAAAGGCTTTCACGATAGCGTTTATGAGATCGGATTAAAATGATGTAACGGCCGAGTACTGAAAAATGATGACAGGATCCCCCTACCTGAATCACAAAGCTTATGAGGATTCATATTAATGTCATCAAAAGCTGTAAAAAGAATAAACATGTTTTTATTAATTAACGATGAGAATCAATTAAGTTATATCTCAGAAAAATTGAATAATATTTGCAAAGGAGGTGTATGTAGTTTTAACATTCGTCATAGCAATATTATTGAAAGGTTTTACTATATAGATCTTATTGTTTATGCTAACATAGAAGAGATTAGGAAACACGTAGAAGAATTGATAAAAGAGCTTGCTCCACTCACTTCATGGCATAAGATAGAGATCGTAGAGGTTAAGTAACAACAGAACCTCTTAGAATTTATATAAGAATCACCAATCCAAAAGGCGGAATTGATATCAATAAAATCTCCAGAAAATATGAAATTGATAGCTGATAAAATTTCGCCAAAGCAATTATGGTAAATAATGTCAGATATACTATTGTTGTAAGCAGTGTTATGAATCTGAAGAACAAAATCTCTAGGCACAAAATTATTATTGTTGTACCAACGGCTATGAATAGGTCTGACAATAATAATTTATTGTTGACGTTGTTGACACTTTCTTTTTCTATCCTATGTGCGTTAAAAAATGGTTTTAAGATTCTCAATAGTGAAGCAACTATAATGAATAGCACTAGTGTTGATACAACATCACCTGTGAAGATGAAGTATAGGAGCACCTCCAGCAGAAGCTGATGTTGACCGTTATATTTGAGCACCCTTACTACATCTACAGACATTAGTATGATAGATGCAATAACAAATACAAGTATTTTTTGAAAGCGACTAGCAGTAATTAAATAAGAGTCGATGATGTAATTTTGTATGCTATCAACTTTAAAGCCGTGAAAAGCTAAATATGTGAATATACTTAAATTTGGATTGTTTAATAGCATAGAATAGAGTTGCAAGAGTACAACACCTAGAATTGTTGTGTATACATGAAAATATGTGAGTTTAGAATTATTCCCTTCTCTCATGATACAACACTCAGCAACTATTAAAGCTTTAACCAAAAATATATATGCTGTTTGCAGAACAAAAATATAGTATATAACCAAGGTTTCAATAAATATGAAAAACAATGTGGAGGATGTGCTTTATTGGTTTTCGCAAGTAGGCTTTGCATATCCAACAGATATTCAAAGAAAAACTTTTTCCAAAATTATGGAACACGACAGAGATTTAATAGTGGTTGCCCCTACGGGATCAGGAAAAACAGAAGCCGTTATAGTGCCTCTCCTAGTTAAACTATCTAGAAAAGGTTTTTTGAATGGAAATTCATCTATTGCAATGATCTATATTACACCGTTAAGAGCCTTGAATAGGGATATTAAATCGAGATTAGAAAATATTTGTGCAGTATTTGGATGTAGCGTAGATGTGTGGCATGGCGATACATCATATGGAATTAGAAAAAGAATTATGAAGAATCCTCCAAATATTCTTCTCACCACACCAGA
Organism: Ignisphaera sp.; assembly: GCA_038735125.1. Lineage (NCBI taxonomy): Archaea > Thermoproteati > Thermoproteota > Thermoprotei > Desulfurococcales > Desulfurococcaceae > Ignisphaera > Ignisphaera sp. Next base: position 125,452 of record JAVYNU010000003.1, on the reverse strand, counting down.
AAGCTTTCAAATATTGCTTATAAAAAATGATTTGAAGAAACATTTAGCAAATCTTTACGCAGTTATTGTTGATGAACTACAAGAGATAATAAATGATGAAAGAGGTGTAGAACTTTTCCTATCTCTTGAGAGATTAGATGAGATGCTAAGTAGACATATTAGAAGAATAGCCTTGTCAGCCTCAATAAATGAGTTTGATGTAAATTACATCGGCAACATCATCTTTTCACATAGATCTTTCGATGTCGCTTTATCGAAAACACAAAAGATTTATGATGTAACAGTTGGGCTAACAGATAAGAGCTACCAAGGTGGGATCTTCAGTACAGAAAAAGTAGTTGATAAAATTGCTGAGGTTGCCGACTCAGCTCTCTATAGACAAGTATTGGTTTTCACAAATACTAGGACAGCTGCAGAAGAACTAGGATTTATGCTTAGAATGAATAAGAAACTCAGTGAAAATGTTGTTGGGTTGCATCATGGATCGTTATCTAGGATTGAAAGAGAATATGTAGAGAAGAATTTTAAGAGTGGTTCCCTAAAACTTGTTGTTGCAACATCAAGTCTCGAACTAGGAATAGACATTGGAACAGTAGACTATGTGATACAATATCTGTCGCCCAGGCAAGTTACTAAGCTTATGCAACGTGTTGGTCGTGCAGGGCATAGAGAAGAGGGCATATCTAAAGGGATAATACTTAATCCACCAATAATTTCAGAAATTGTAGAATCTCTTATTATTGCGAAGAGGCTTCAAAGGGGGGATCTAGAACGTATAGAAATGCATTTCAACAGCTTGGATGTTTTGGCCCACCAGTTTGTGGGTATGGCTATAGAAAGAGATTCAATTGATATAGACGATTTTTTCAGACTTGTTAAGAAATCACCACTCTTTGAGGATATAACACTGGATAATATAGAGGAAATTATATCGTTTCTAAATGAAATTGGTCTTGTGAAATGCACTGACAATGGTAATTCAATGCGTTGCCAGAGTACGAAGAGGGGCTACATATACTATGTTACAACCAACATGATACCAGATACTACACGGTATTTAGCAAAGTCAATAATAGATCACAAAGTTGTGGCATCATTAGACGAAGATTTTATAGCAACATGCAATGAGGGCGACATTATAGTGTTGGCTGGCAGGCCTTGGAAAGTTATCAGTGTAGAGTTTGATGAGAAAACTGTTTGGCTAGCTCCATATACAGAACTTGCAGAGATTGTACTACCTAGGTGGGTTGGAGAGAATATTCCAGTTGATAGAAAGGTCTCGAGAGAAGTTTGTTCTTTTCTTAGACGTTTCTGTACATGTAATGAACCTAGCTGTATAGAACATCTTTTAAGCTTATATAATGTAGACAAAGATCTTAAAGAATTCCTATTAGCAAATAGAGAAGCTATCTGCAAAGTTTATCCAAATGATAGGGTTCTTACAATAGAACTTCTGAGAATACCTAATGAAAACAAAACTCTTCTAGCCATCTATACATGCTTAGGCTCGAAAGCTTCAGAAGCTTTCTCGATACTTATATCAAAAATCCTAAGAGAATATCTGAGAATAGGGAATACATATAAATCACATCAACTTGGTACTGTAGTGCTCATAGATTCGCCTATTAATGTCAATGACGTTAAAAGAGTTTTGAGCACACTTCTTGATATTCATGAAAAGGGTTTAATAAGGGATTTTATAGTTGAAGAGCTGAAAAAAACCTCTATATTCAAGAGAAATCTTATCAATGTTGCAAGAAAGATGGGGATAATATCAAAGAACAGTGATATCAAGGAAATAAAAAGAATAGTTAGTAGTCTAATGGCAACGCCAATTCTTGTTAATGAAACTGTTAGAGAATTACTTGTAGAGAAAATCGATATTGAAGAGGTTGGAAAGTTTATAGACTCAATGAAAAGAGGCTTGAAAATTAGGATAATTGTTGTCAAAAAGCCATCTCCTTTTTTACAGGAAATCACGCAACTTGGCTCATTAAGGTACATAATTAGAAGCTCTGCATTATCAAAAGAGTTAATATTAGAACTTGCAAAGCGAAGGCTTCTAAACAAAAGTGTCAAAGCGTTTTGTATGATATGCAACAAATTATTTGAAATTAACATTAATGCACATCTAGATAACATATGTAAAACTGATAACCCTTTTAAATGCCCCATCTCATGTCCTTTTTGCGGTTCTAAAGCTATAACAGTTGTGGAGAATGATGATGAAGTAAATGTGTTGAGAAAAGCGATCTCTAAGGCTAGAAATGTTGCTGAATTAGATAAACTGAATATTGAAGAACGAAAGGTACTTGAAAAATCTGCTGAGATAGCCAACATGTTAATGGAATATGGCCTAGCCTTCTTAATAGCATTACAAGGTATTGGGATTGGGATTGAAAATTCGAAAAAAGTGTTATCAAAAGCTTTTGACATGAATACGCTTATACAGAATATCTTGGAATATGAGGAGAGGTTTTTAAGAACAAGGAAGTATTGGGATTGACTCATATTAGTTCTCAAGAAACATTTTATAAGGTTTCTAAATATAGCGGGATAAGAAATGGACATTATAACATTGATAAAAGATTTGATTAGCAAAACCGTTGTGGTAGCTTGGCTTTTATTTTTCCTTACATGGTTAATAGGATGGGCAATAAAAGGAGCTCCGATACCCATGGGAAGAGTCAGAAAAATTGGACAGGGGCTTATTGAGGATGCTGTATGGGGCGCGTTTTGGGTAGCAGTAGGAACAACAATATTCTGGCTTATAACGTATATAGCGTCTTATATAGGCAACGCTCTTCCTCCTCCACCATCACCTCAGCTTCCATGAATTATTTTTGGAGCCATTTTAATGTATTCAGCTAGAAACGTAGGGGTATGCGTTGTACCTGTTGCTAGTAGCTTACTATTTATCAATTCTGACATTTTATATTGGTGTGCTTATTTATGCCCTTCCTATACCCCTAACTGGTTTGAAACGATGGGCCCCAAGGCTAATTGCAGACGCCCTTTATGTAATGGTGCTGCTGTTTAGTTTGTCCTCAATAACAGCGCTGGCTAGTATTATCCAAAGTGTATTGGGTGGAGATTGGGATTTCTTCTTATCGTACATAAAGGCAACTATTGTTGGTAGAGTATATGTTTTGCTTACGCTGGGTCTCTTCAGAGATTTATTGGCTAAGACAATGTTTTTATCAGGGATGGCCAGGCTTATTTCAATGGTCATCAATAGCATTACGGCCTCGCTCTATACGTTATTAGTTATGTATAGCCTATCAGTTTTTGTTAAATATTCTTTTTGGGTTCTATTGTCATTGGGCTTAGCTCTAATGGCAATACCATTTAGAGTAGCTCGAGGAGCAGGAGCTTTTCTCATAGCATTTGCATTAGTATTTAATTCTGCTCTACCACTATACCTACAGTTTGTTAAGACATTAATATTTCCCGCATCTTCTAATCCAGGTGATTTTATTGTATATGGCTCTATAGTTAACATGGATGACCATGTTATTTCACAAGGCTTCATAGGCTTAGAATATAATGGTGAATACATCGCACCACTACCAACATATTCTGGTGTTTACGCAATATTAACTGATTATAGAGGGAATGTAACTATATATTTTGATGTATGTGGTCACATGTTCTACACAAATATAACTAATGTTTCAATATTTAGCCTATGCAGAAGTTCAAGTCAAGGTTCTGTACCATTTTTATGTAGACTGAATTTAAGGGTTCTAGGATTAATAGATTATAGAAAGGGTGTAGCTTTACATGTTGCACCATTTCCAGATCATGTAAATGTAACTATTTTTACTGAAAACTATGTAGAGGTTTATTTTGTTTCTCACCAAAAATTCGATTTGTATATTTCTATAGTTGATGCCTATAACATAAAGTCATTGAATATAGATTCAGAGGCCATTGAGGATGTAGATAGATATATCAAGTATAAGTGGAATTGGTTTGATTTATTTGGAAAGACATATGTGATAAATATTCCTGAGGGATTACATAAGGTAGTGATAAACTTAGAACAGAGTGCGTATGAAAAGCTTGAACCAAGTGAAAGCTATATTTATATTGCTCAATCTAGGATCATGAATTATAATAATCTTCCTGGAATCTTTGATGAGCTGATTCGTGTCATATATGTGGATATTATTGGTGCAGCTTTGTATATGTCATTGCTTATTTCGATTTCAATAGGGCTGGCCAAGGCAATAGGTGGAACAGCTAGGCTGAGGGTAGTACTATGAAAATCTGTGTCGAAAGTAGTTTATCAAGAAGAATACTAATATTCAACATCTTAGCTATGCTTACCCTATTTGCATTAACAATTGAAGCCAAATTGTTAGCATCAGATATTCTAAATGTTTTCATAGTTATAGTCATTCTTGCCTCAGTTACATTATTCATCATATTGAGGCAGTGTAGCACAGCTTAGAATAAAAATGCGTAAATATATAACGCAAAATTGATTAGCTCTATAACTCTCTTAACTATTCATATAGAGTTTTGCTATAAAAGCTTTTAACATGTAAATGTTTGAATAAGTTTGTCACCTCTTAATGAGGGTGTATAAATGGAAGAAGAAATAATTTCGTCAGAAACTCAGGAAGGAAGAGAAGCTCTCGAAGAAGAGTCTAGCGAAATATATGCCGAAAGTGAAGAGGTAGAATACGTAGCTTTTTCACCTCAAGAACTAGAGATGTTCATTCTTCGTTCAGAAACATGGGATAGGCTAGTTAAGGGAGAGATCACATTTGAGGATGCAAAAAAGATTATAGATGCAATTATCCAGCAACCTCAAATGCAAGTCGAGACCACTAAGAAGCGGGGTAGAAGAAAAAGAAAAGAATAGGTGAATCATCTGCTTAACTATACTAAAAGTCTTTAATCAAGATAATAGGTATAATGAGCATATGATATAAGATCTTATACATTTATTTTTTGGTTATGGAGGCATAAACAGTGTTGGAATTTGTTGTACATTTTGTAGCTACAGAGTTAAAAGTATGCAAAGTTCAGTATTCGTCGTATTCATAGCCAAGGTTATTTAAGGCATTTTTAATCATTTCTCTGCTTATAGATCTATCAAAAACTATTACAATTGTTTTGCTATTGTCTTTTTTAACAAGCTTTATTTTGTCTACTAGTACATTTCCTTTCAATAGTTCGCTAACATTTTTTTTAGGTGTTAGGAAATCTTTAAACTTTTTTTGCATAACATTGTAGAAGGTGTCAAAGTGTTGTATCATTCTTATAGTATCCTCTACATCTTCTCCTCCTTTACCAAGCACATCTCTAAGTTTATTAAGCAACTCTGGTGCTTTATTTGCATCAATCTCTAATGCTGTATATCCGCCAAGTATTGTAAAGACCCTGATTTTCATATGTAATCGCCTTAGAGATTTTAGGCCGATAATTTTATAGATTTGAAAAGGTAAAATTTTTGTTTGAGGTAGCACCATGAGTGCAAGAATTACATATCCTGTTGGAGCGGTAATAAAGAATGTGGCGCAAGCTTTGAAAGGCATTGTTGATCAAATACCGATTGTGGTATCATTAGACCAGTTCTCGATTGAGGCGCTTTCACCCGATAAGGTATCCATGATCATATTTTCAATTCCGTCATCAGCATTTGAAGAGTATAGCGTTAGTGAAGAGATAAAAATTATTGCTGATAGAGATGAGTTTGTCAAATCGCTAAGAAGGGCTACAAAAAGGGATAAGGTATCGTTTGAGTATATGGCCGGTGGTAGAGAACTAAAGGTTAAGGTTTTTAACGTTAGAAGTAATTTAGAAAGAGAATATGCAGTTCCTCTATCTGAGATTAATTTCGAGAGAATAGGATCATTGAATGTAGAACTTGAAGTGTCAGCAAACCTTCCAGCAGATGAGCTAATATCCGTTATAAAGGATATCAGTATTTTGGGTGAGGAGGCCTCGTTTATATATTCGTCAGAGCTAAATGGGATAAAAGTTACAGCTCATGGTGATCTAGGGTCATATGAAACTATATTAAAACAGTTTCAACCATTAACATACCTAGAATCTTCAGTGGGTAGCAGTATTGCTAGGTATAGTGTTGAACATTTAAAGGCTGTTGCAAAGCTTCTTACTCTTGCAGAGGAATGCAGTATTGCATTTGGGGCAGACAAGCCTTTGAAGATAGCTTTTGAGATAACTGGTGGAGGCAGGGTAGAGGTCTGGATAGCGCCCAGAGCATGAACAACGGTGACTTGATGCACGCTGATGTTGTAAAGGTTGATTCAAAGGGTAGGATAACAATACCATCCACTTTAAGACTACTGCTAGATATTGAAGAAGGGGATAAGCTAATTCTATTATTTGATGAGGATACGCAAAAAATTGAAATACTAGGTCCTGGATCCAACAACCCAGTTATATGTATAGCTGTAAACCCTTTAAAGAACATGTTAGACATCATATCAGATATAGGAAATGATTTGATAGCTATTACTTGTAGACGTATAGATGAAGAACATGGAGAGTATAAATGCAAAATTGTGCTCAATAAAAAAGCTCTTGAATTAGGAAAGACAAAGGGTTTAAAATGCCTATAACTCAAGGCGCTCATTTAAGCGCATCATTTATATTTTGTCTAAAAAGTATTCAGCTTTATTATTGGTGGAAAAATTGAGTAGCGCTACAACCATTAGATTTGTGTTTGGAGATGCTAGGATTTGGAGGTATGTTTTAAGAACACTTGCAGACTATTTAGAGGTTGTAGGTATGAAGGTCAGTCCTAATGAGGGTGTTAGAATAAGGGCTATGGATCCAAGTCGGGTAATGCTTGTGGATTTCAGCATTCCTCCCACCGCCTTTGAAGAATATGTCGTTGAAAAAGATGAGGTATTGTTTCTAAATCTAGAGGGTGTTTCGAAAATACTTAGAAGAGCATCTAAATCAGATAAGCTTGCGCTATATAGCGATGGTAGTAGACTAAGCCTTTCTCTCATTTCTAAAGGTGGCACACAAAGAACCTTTATATTACCACTTATATCGTCATCATATGAGGAAATACCTGAACTATCTCTAGAATTCAAAGTTGTTGCTAAAATCCTTGGCCCAGCACTCTCAGTGGCTTTATCAATACTGGAGGATATGGGTGAGGTAGCGAAGATCAAAGCATTAAAAGATGGTCTAGCATTAATGGCTTCTACAGAGCTTGGTGAGGTAGAATTCCTATTTAATGTGTCTACGGGTACTTTGATAGATTATCAAATAGCTGAAGATGTTGAAGAATTTGTTAATTCATATTCCATGGAATATATCTCAACATTGACACAGTTAACGAAGCTTGCAGAAACTACTACAATTAAATTAGCACCTGAAATACCTTGCGAGATAGATTTAGACATGATTGGAGGAGCCATATTAAAGGTTTTCATTGCTCCAAGAATGGAGTAATAATGTAATAAAACAAAAACGTGATGTTAATTGAGTCAAAGAAGAGGTGTGGTACTGGATTTTTTTAAGGAAAAAATTAGAGAATACTATAGGATGGCTTCTCTAGAACTCCCCCAAGACCTTCCATTCAGGGAGATTGCTTTACAGCCTTTTGATGCAGATTACTATGTTCGTCATTTATCATTTGACTCGTCAACGCAACTTAGAGAATACATATTAGTAAATGTTCCCCGTCATCTATATTATTCATCAGCAAAATACCTCTACCCAGGTAATAATGAAATGTCTGAAAAAGGATGGATTGGTAGTGACTTAGTATTCGATATAGATTCAAACGATATTCCGGATTGCAGTAAGTATGTTATAGATTTTAGATTCTGCCCTAGGTGTGGATATATAGCAAAAAGTGATGAAAAAGAATGTCCATATTGCCATCTAGAACTTAAAAAATTTGAGCATGTGGACAGGACTTGCGTTGAAAAAGCACATAGCTATCTGCTTAAGCTTATAGACATTATTGAGAATGATTTTGGATTTTTAACTTATAAAGCGAGTTTTTCTGGAAATAGAGGATTCCACCTAATTGTTGAGTTGTCTCAGCCATTCGATAGAATGGACTCAGAAGCGAGAAGAGAAATAGTTTCATATATAACGCTAAATGATTTTGATAGAAAATATGTTGTAAATATGTATATGGGTAGTGCTAGAGAGCGAAAAGAGCTAGGATATATATTACCAAGAGCTACTGATGGTGGTTTAAGAAGAAGAATAGCATTACACCTATTGAAAAGGGTTTCTGACGAGAACATAAAAAGTTTTTTAATGGGCTATAGCGAAAAAATTGATTATTCTAAACTAGTACAAGTATCAGAAATTATATCAAAGTGGATTGAGGAAATACTTAATGAATTATATATTCCAATAGATTCTAAAGTTACCATAGATATTTCACATCTTGTTAGAGCTCCAAATAGTGTAAATGGAAAGACAGGCTGGAAAGCTTTTTTGATTAGAAATGTATCTGAGTTTGAGCTGGATTCGTATAATGTTTCAATTAGTAGTGGTAGTGAGCTACTTCAGTTACGGGTATTAGTGGATTTACCTCAATTAAGAATAATAGATAGAGAATTTAAAGCAAGAAAAGGGGATATCATAGTTACGGAGTACCCATATGCCTCGTATCTCGTATTTAAAAATGTAGCAGAACTTGTGTCAATAAGGCGATAGCTGAGCTATGTACTCAGAATTATATGAGAAAATCAAAAAGATTTTTGATGCTATATTAAATAATGAGAAGATAAGTTCTAAGGATATTTATGCCATTTTTGAAACGATAAATAAACTGACTTTAGATATGAAGATATGGTGCAATGAAAATCAATATGCAGAATTAAAAGATCTGTGTATTGAATTTGATAAAAACGTGTCAATGATATTGTCCACAGCATCTTTATTGGCCGTAACTAATGCTGTAGGAGGTGATTTGCAGATAGATACAGACATTTTTGGTTCTTTCTTAAAGAAGTTGAAAGAAACTCTAGATAGCTTTAATAACATCTTGCAAAACACATTATTGTTATCAGATGGGGCTGTATTATGCAAAATATTAAAACCGTGTCAAATCAGATTTTCGCTAGCGTTACCGGGTTACATAATACCTCTACCTATAGGTGAGGCTGTACTTCTTTCAATACTTGGTTTTGTGAAAGTAATTGACTTATTCTAACAACATTGCTTATAAATCCTGCAAAAAATGGGTAATAGAAGAAACAACTGGGTTGATGTGATTACAGTGAAAATACCAAAAGTTATAATAACATATTGTCCGAAGTGCAAGACACACACAGAACATAGTGTTGCTATATACAAGCATGGTAAAAGAAGAACATTGGCACAGGGGCAAAGAAGGTATCTTAGAAAGCAAGAAGGATATGGCTCAAAGAGAAAGCCGGAACAAAAGCGATTCGCCAAGGTCACGAAAAAAGTTGTGCTAAAGCTTAAGTGTTCTAAATGTGGATACACAATACATAGAGAAGGTATAAGACTAAAAAGAGCAGAGCTAGCTGAGAAGCATGGGTGAGGGTACCGCATGGCCAAAAAAAGGAGGATTCTAATTCCAGAACCACGGAGTAAATTTATAAGAGTAAAGTGTAATGTTTGTGGAAACGAACAACCAGTGTTTGATCATGCAACTTTTCCTGTAAGATGCCTAGTATGTGGCTCAGTGATAGTTCAGCCTACTGGAGGAAAAGCTAAATTGGTTAATGCTGAGATAGTCAGGATTTTAGGATAATCCAAGCACAAAATGTTTTTGTATAGCCACATGTAATATATTTTCATTATAAAGAGGGCAGAACCTTTATGAGCTTGCCTTTTAGAAGAAAAGGTGTGCCAGAGGTAGGAGAGCTAGTTGTGGCCCAAGTAAAGAAAGTATTTGATTATGGGGCTTACGCTGATCTGCTAGAGTATGAAAATCTTGAAGCCTTTATTCCATGGAGTGAGATAAGCACAAAGTACGTTAAAGATATCAGAGAGATTTTGAAAGAAAAACAAGTTGTTGTAGGCAAGGTAATTAGAGTAGAAAAGAAGCCTACAAAGATAGAAGTAGACATCTCATTAAAGAGGGTGATGGAAGGAGAGAAAAAGATTAAAATGCTAAGATGGAAAAGATTGCAGAAAGCCCAAAAAATAATAGAATTAGTTGCTAAAAACATGTCAAAAACACTTGATGAAGCATATTCAAAAGTCTGGTCGAAATTCGAAAAAAGTATAGATCCGTTGTCTATACTAGAAGAGGTTGTAATGAAAGGACCTGAAAAGTTAAGGGAAATGGGAATTGAAGAATCTTGGGCTAAGGCAGTTTATGAGGAGGCTAAAAAGCATATTGTAATAAAAACTGTGAAGATTAGGGGTATTGCAAAAATAGTATCTTATAAACCAGATGGCATCGATAGAATAAAGAATATATTAACAGAGGTAAAAAATGCCTTTGCAGGTTCCAACATTAAAATAGATATATATACTATAGGAGCCCCAAAATACAGAATTGAAATTGAGGCGCACGAATATAGATCAGCTGAAGATGCCTTTACTAAGATATCAGAACTCATTGAAAAACTTTCAAAGGATCTGGAAATAGATTCATATAGTTTTGAAAGAGAAGAATTGCAAAAAGGATAAGGTTAATGAGATGGAGAATAAGGAAATGCCCAAATTGTAAAACATACACCTTAAAGGAAATATGTCCAAAATGTGGTAATAAAACTATTATACCTCATCCTCCAAGGTTTTCGCCAGAAGATAAATATGTTGAATACAGATTATTGAGCAAATATCCAGATCTGTTAAGTAAGGATGTGAAAACAGCGAAGGGAGGGTCTTCGAATTCTAGCGATAAATAGAATAACTTTGAGTTTGCTTAGGAACTAAGTTTTGTGGAGCCATTTTACCCCTTTGCTTGTTATAACAAATGACATTTCATGAGAAATAGCTGGTTTTATAATTCTTATGGTTCTCGTCTTATTTGGAAGCACTCTTATTTCAATTATTTTATCAGCCCAGATATCGAGGTACTCATAACCTGCAATAATGTTTTCTACAAGTTTAACCTGCGCACTTGCAACAACTGTGATTCCTTTTTTATTCAACGAATCCAGTAGTACAAGGATGTCGACAAAGAGTTTGGATGCACTATTTCGTTCAGATTCAACTCTATACAAGTGGTTAATGCTATCTATAATTATCATAACTATATTAAATTGTATACTCTCAAGAATCAATGAAATTAAGTGCTCTTGACTTAGAGCAGATGCAAAATAAAAATTATTTGATTCGAGACCTAGCTCGATGGCTCTATTCATAAATACAGGATCTTCAGTTGATATATAAACAATATTTTTATTATTCATTTTTGAACATTTAAGTATGTTTAATAGGAAATTCGTCTTTCCACTGCCTGCAACACCATACACAATAGTTTTAGATGGTCTAGAGAATAAGATAGCATCTAATTGTTGGTTGCATGTTGAAAGCATTGAAATATTCCTTTCGTATTACAAAGTTTTACTGGGGTAGGAATATAAGCTCGTTGTTTACCTTTTTCACAATACCTTTCTTCTTGAGCATGTTTATCGCATCATCAATATACCTCCTATCTACCTCTATTCCATACCATTCTCTAAACGCTTCAATAATCTCATCAATGTTCCACGAGCTTTTCTTTTTCTCGTTATATGTTGACTCTAAGATTCTTTTAATGAATTGTGTAACATCCTCTAGTCTTGTCCATGGGTATTGGAACCAATACCACTCCTTCACTTCCATGTAGTAATAGTCAGGCTTTATTTTAGCTACTGATGATATCCATTGAAGTGCTGCAGTTCGTAGATCCCTGGGCCTCCATTTTTTCAGGATATATTCCTTAGCAAGTATGACAGACTCTCCTGTATCAATAATATCATCAACAAGTAATGCGTTCATATTAGAAAGATCTATTACATATTCAAACTTTATAATAGCTCTTTCACCCTTCTTTGCTGCTTCAGTCCAGTGCTGAGATTGTATCGACACCAAATTTTCAACGCCTAGAAAATCGCATAAAAGCCTCGCTGGGACATAACCACCACGTGAAATTGCAATTATTATCTCAGGGACATAACCATCATTTTCAATCTTTTTTGCTAGACCCCAGCTCCACTCTACAATTTCGTTCCACTCTACTAGTTTTACAGGTATTTTAGGCATTGTACATTACCATAGAAATAGAATGTGTAGAGGTATATAAATTTAATTTGAAATAGCTGTGAACTAGCCTAAGGTTTATAATACATATTATTTAAATAGTTATCCGGCCCCCGAAACGGCCGACCCGTATGATTAATGAGCCGTTGGCGAATATGCATACGGGGTCTCTGCGGGGGCCACAATAATGTCTTAATTAACCTTTTACAACCGCTATTGGAACCATTCTTACAACGGGCTTTACCAAATTAGCTTTTGTAGCAACATCTACAACTCTATCAACATCTTTGTAAGCCTCTGGAGTTTCTTCAGATAGCTCTCTCATAGTGGCAGCTCTTACAAGGATTCCCCTCTTCTCCAGCATTTCAACGACTTCTCTTGGGGACTTGGCTCTTATTGCAGCCGCTCTACTCATCCATCTTCCAGCTCCATGAGGTGCTGACCACCACGAGTCTTTTGCCCCAGTATTTGGTATTGTGATATAGCTTGCAGTTCCCATGCTGCCAGGAATCAGCACTATTTGTCCGAATTCTCTATGGTCTGCTGGTATTTCAGGGTGCTGTGGTGGAAATGCTCTTGTAGCTCCTTTTCTATGCACTATCAGCTTGATTTTTCTTCCTTCAAATTCGTGTTCCTCTATCTTTGCAATATTATGGGCAACATCATAAATTATCTTTATACCGAGTTTCTCATAGTCTGCAACGCCAAAGGCTTTTGCAAAGGATTCCCTAGCCCAATGAGTTATTAACTGCCTATTGGCCCATGCATAGTTTGCTGCAGCTGCCATAGCAGCAAAGTAGTCTTGGCCCTCGGGGCTGTTGAAGGGAACTGCTGCAAGCTCTCGATCAGGCACCTCTATTCCATATCTCTTCATAGCCCTCTCCATAATCATTAGATAATCACTTGCAACCTGATGTCCAAGACCCCTCGAACCCGTATGAACCATTATCGTTATTTGCCCCTCTTCGAATATCCCTATCTTTTTTGCTACGTCTGGAAGATATATTCTGTCAACAACTTGAATCTCTAGAAAGTGGTTTCCACTGCCAAGGGTGCCCAGCTGTGGTGCTCCTCGCTCCTTAGCTCTTCTGCTTACCTTTGTTGCGTTAGCCCCCTCTATTTTTCCTCTAGACTCTGTGTGTTCTATGTCATATTCGGTTGCATATCCTTGTCTAAGTGCCCATTGAGCTCCCTCTTCAAGCACATTATTAAGCTCTGTTTCAGTCAATCTAATTTTGCCTGTTGCTCCAACACCGCTTGGAATATTTCTAAACACTAATTCAACTAATTCGCGAAGCCTCGGTTTCACATCCTTGACTGTGAGATCTGTTCTTAAGACTCTTACACCACAGTTAATATCGTAGCCCACGCCACCTGGACTTATAACACCGTTCTCTATATCAAAACCTGCTACACCACCTATGGGAAATCCATAGCCTTGGTGGCCATCAGGAAGAGTATAGCTAGCTCCCACAATACCTGGGAGGCAAGATACATTTGCTGCTTGTTCTAGTGTTGCATCTTCCTTCATCTTGTTCAACAAAAAATCATCAGCATATATAATTGCAGGAACTTTCATACATCTCTTGTATTCTTTTGAAATCATCCAAATTACATCACTAATACGTTTTAAATTAGTGACCATAGTCTTTATTCACCAACTAACCTAAGTAATATTATTTTGGCTAATAAGCTTAAGATATTGAGTCATGTTTTCAGGTTTCGTAATATGCTTAGCTATAAAGGCAGTCAATCCAAATCTAATTTAAGATTAATTTAGCGATGGTTTTATCTGCTTGGTTTTGGGTGTTCAATAAAGCTTTTATTTCTCTTTAATTAAGCCACTATATACTCGATATATGCTAAAGTATATTTAGTTTTGAGGTGCACATCGATATAATCCTGGGTTAAGCATGGTGCATAGATAGATGGGGCATTGGCGATATCCAAAACTTGAGGGTATAGATGAGACAAAAACAGCTAGAGCTGTTGTAAGAGATGTGCCAATGTCGTTTAAGGAAGCTTACGAAGTATGTAAGGTTATTAGAGGTATGATGTTGTCTGAAGCAAAGGATTTGCTTAGAAAAGTTATAGAGTTGAAGGAACCAATACCGTACACTAGGTATAAGCTTAGTATAGCTCATAAGCGTGGATTGGCGAGAAGGTGGGGTAGATTTAAAAGTCCTGTGGGCAGATATCCTATAAAAGTTGTTAAAAATATTCTAAAACTATTAGAAAATGTAGAGAATAATGCTGTTAATAAGGGTCTTAACGCTGATAGACTGAGAATAGTTCATATTGCTGCTCATAAAAGCTACTATCTTAAAAAGTGGATGCCGAGAGCTTTTGGAAGGGCTACCCCCTGGTTTAGAACCCATACAAGCGTTGAGGTAATTGTAGCAGAGGTGTGAATTGCTATGGTAAATATAAAGAGATATTTTATTGAACAAGGCATAAAGAAGGTTGCTGTAGACGAATATCTAGCAAGCAAATTCTGGAGAGCTGGATATGCAGGTGTTGACATCATTAGAACCCCACTTGGCACAAGGGTCATAATATATGCTCTGAGACCAGGCCTTATAATTGGGCGTAAAGGCCAAACATTAAAAACAATTCAGACTGTATTGGAGAAGCTTTTTGGAATTGAAAACCCACAAATAACGGTGGTTGAAGTTGAGAACCCAGATCTTAACGCAAGGGTTGTGGCTTTCAATATTGCACTTGCACTAGAAAGAGGCATTCACTTTAGGAGAGCAGGTTTCATAGCACTCAGAAGGGTTATGGCAGCTGGTGCATTAGGTTGTGAAATAGTTATTAGCGGTAAACTTGTTGCCGAAAGAGCACGCTATGAGAAGCTAAAAGCAGGAAAGGTGTATAAATCGGGAGAACAAAGCCTTAAACTTGTCGATAGAGCTATTGCCCATGTATTGCTGAAGCCTGGCATGTATGGTGTTGAGGTTGTAATATCAAAGCCTGGCATTACTTCTGATCACGTTGAAATCGTTGGCACACCTCAAATAGGGGGATAGACAGAAAAGGACTAGGTGAATAAACTATGAGTGATAGACCACTCAAAGCTGAAGAGATAAGATCTATGAGTATGGAAGAGAGACTAAAGCTTTTGAATGAGTTGAAATTAGAACTTGCAAGGCTATTGACACAGGCTAAAACAGGAACCTTAACTAATGTAGCAAGAATAAGAATTGTGAAAAAGAACATTGCAAGAATATTAACCATAATTAATGAGGAATCCAAGGGTGAAGAGAGCCATGCATAGAACAGATAAGAACATAGCATATCACGAGCTGATAGGTTTACAGGTTGAGGTTATATCCCATATTGACCCATCATTAATTGGTGTAAAAGGAGTTATCATTGATGAGACCATGAACACACTTCGAATAGCCGATGCTAACCATAGAAAAATTGTGACGGTAATGAAGAATGGAGGGATATTTGTATTCACCATACCGGAAAACGGTGCAAAAGCTTATATCGATGGCAGTCAAATAGTTGGAAGGCCTGAGGATAGACTTAAAAAGTTGGCTAGACGATAAGATAATGTCTAAGAAGAGTAGTGAGATGGAATGTCTGTACAGCAAAATGCACAGACCAGGAACATAGGTATTGTGTACCCTGGGCTAAAACCCCCTGAAAGGATATGCAACGATAAAAAATGTCCTTGGCATGGCAATGTCAAGGTCAGAGGATTGATGCTTATTGGGAAGGTTATAAAATCAAGAATGCAAAACACTGTGGTTGTTGAGAGAGAGTATGTGGTTTGGGTAAGGAAGTTTAAGAGATATGAGAGAAGAAGAAGCAGAATACATGCTCATAATCCCCCATGTATCTCAGCTAAAGAAGGTGATATAGTGATTATAGGCGAGACAAGACCTCTGGCAAAAAGTGTATCTTTTGTCGTGTTAGGTATCATCGGCAAAACAAAGGTAGGTGATTAATTCATGGCAGCGAAGAGGGCAAAGACGGGTGCAGCTTTTCCAAGAAGAAGAAGAGTTGCCGGCATAATTAATGGAACAAGGCTGGTAGTGGCAGACAATAGTGGAGCTAGAGAAGTTATGGTGGTAGGAGTTGTAGGGATAAAGACTAGGCTTAGGAGAGTACCTTTTGCAACCGTTGGTGACATGGTTATAGCAACTATTAAGAAAGGAAATCCCGAGTTAAGAGGACAAATTACACGGGCCATAGTTATAAGGCAGAAAAAGCCCTATAGGAGACCTGATGGTACATGGATAGCATTTGAAGATAATGCATGTGTGTTGGTGAACCCCGATGGAACGCCAAAAGGGAAAGAGATAAGAGGTCCTGTGGCTAGAGAAGCCATTGAAAGATGGCCTCAGATAGCAAATATGGCAACGATAGTTGTATGATAGGGGTATGAGGAGCATGGAACTCAAAACCGTACAGCCAAGGAAGCAGAGAAAAAGATTATTTAACCTACCTCTCCACTTGAGATGGAGGTTGCTCACTGCATCGCTATCCGAGGATCTGAGGAGAGAGTTAGGGATTAAAAGATTATATGTTAGGAACGGCGATGTTGTTAGAATAATTAGAGGTGATTGGAAAGGTCACGAAGGTAAAGTTGTTAACGTTGACTTAAAAAGGAGTAGGATATATGTAGAGGGTGTAACTATAAAGAAGGCGGACGGAACTGACGTCTACTATCCCATACATCCATCAAAAGTAGTTATTGTGAAACTTGGCGAAGTTGATGAGATAAGGAGGAAAATAATTGAGAGAAGGCAGAAGAGTAGAGAGGAACTCGTTAAGATTGGAAAAGCAAAGCCTCTTAATGAGGATCAGAAAAAGCTTATTGGAAAAGCCTAGCTAGGTGACGTTTATGGCTAGAATGGGAGGATCAAAACACTTAAAAAGATTAGCAGCTCCTTGGTTCTGGCCTATTCTTAGAAAGGAGTATAAATGGGTTGTAAAACCTTTACCAGGTCCCCATCCAATTGACAGAAGCATGCCTTTGTTGATTGTCATAAGGGATGTTCTTGGTTTGGCTGAGACTGCGAGAGAGGCTAAGAGAATAATATTTGATGGAAAGGTGTATATTGATGGAGTAATTCGAAGAGACTATAAGTTTCCAGTTGGCATCATGGACACCATTTCAATACCTGATATAGACTTCTATGCACGATTTGTTCCATACCCAGTAAAGCATCTTTGGTATGTCAATATTCCTAAGGAAGAGAGATTTTTAAAAATAGTCAGAATAGAGAATAAGACCACTGTGAATGGAGGAGACTTACAATTAAATTTAATGGACGGAAGGAATGTGCAAATCAAAGTTAAAGATCCTACAAAGCCCGTTGAGGCATCTAATATATCGACTCTTGATTCTCTATTGATAGAAGTTCCATCGCAGAATATATTGCAGCATATAAAATTAGATATTGGTAAAATTGCTGTAGTAATAGATGGCAGAAATGTCGGAAGAATAGGAAGAATAGTAAACATGGACATTAGACCAGGTCTCAAAAAAAGAAGATCTATTGTAATGCTTGAGGATTTACAAGGTCATAGATTTCAAACAATTTTGGACTATATACTAGTCATAGGTGAGGATAAGCCATTAGTAACTGTAGCAGGGATATAGGGTGAGCAGATCAATGTCATCTGTGGCAATCATAAAAAATGGATGTATAACAATATCTTCAATACCGGAGACGCATTCAAGTTCCATTTTAAGCCAAGAAACTGTTAACTCTATACTGAAGATGTGGAGAGAAAAGCCCATGATCATACCAAGAATAGCTAAGGTAACTGTAAATATTGGTGTTGGAGGAGCTTCAGAGAGACTTGAAAAGGCTGTGAAATTACTTGAGCAATTAACGGGCCAAGAACCCTCTATACGCAGGGCAAGGAAGACTATTAGAGAGTTTGGTATTAGTAGAAAACAACCCATAGCTGCTGTAGTTACACTTCGTGGGCAAAATGCTTTAGAATTTCTTAGGAGAGCTCTTTACGCTGTTAACAATACGCTTAAGTTATCTTCTTTTGATGAATATGGCAATGTCTCATTTGGAATTAAAGAGCATTTGTTGCTACCTGGCGTAAGATACGATCCAGAGATAGGTATATTTGGAATGGATGTTGCACTTACTTTTGAAAGGCCTGGCTTCAGAGTTATGAGGAGGCGTAGAAGAAGAGTATCATCAATACCACGAAGACATAGGGTGAAGAAAGAAGAGAGCATACTTCTACTAGAAATTTTATTTGGAGTTCGTATTGTTGGTTGAGAGGTGGGTTAAATGGGTAAATATAGACCACCTACAGAAAGAAAATATGGGCGGGGAGCGCAAGTGTGCAGAAGATGTGGTAACAGGGATGCTGTAATACAGAAATATGGTATGTATCTCTGTAGGCAATGTTTTAGAGAAGTAGCTATAATAATGGGATTTAGAAAGTACAACTGAAGGTGAATATCTGTGACAATGCTAGATACTCTCTCAAATGCGCTTGCAACAATTACAAATGCTGAGGTTAGAAGGAAATCGGAGGCATTGATATGGCCGGCTTCAAAACTTATAATAAGGGTTTTAAGAGTTATGCAAAAATATGGTTATGTTGGAGAATTTGAATACATAGATGACGGTAGATGGGGAAAGATACTAGTTCAGCTAATGGGTAGGATAAACAAGGCAGGCGCTGTAAAGCCTAGAATTGCCGTGTCATATAGAGATCTATTGCAAATGCCCCATTACATAAGAAGGTATTTGCCTTCAAAAGATATCGGAATATTAATTCTATCAACAAACCAGGGAGTTCTTTCTCATAGAGAGGCTATAGAAAAGAAAATAGGTGGGATTCTAATAGCTTATGTCTATTAACGGTGGTAGAATTGGCTAGGGCTGTACATTTAGTTGATCAAATAGATATTCCAAGTGGTGTTGAGGTAGAGATAAACAACAAAGTAGTGAGGGTTAAGGGACCTAAAGGAGAGCTTGTAAGAGATTTTAGTTATGCGAAAAACATTGACATCAAAGTAGAGAGCGGTAAAATAGTTCTAGAAACTTTTTTTGCTAATAGCAGGACAAAAGCATTGATGTACACAATTTCTTCTCATATAAATAATATGATAATCGGTGTAACAAAAGGTTGGAGATACAAACTCAAGGTTGTATCTTCACACTTTCCTGTCACTGTTAAGGTCTCTGGTGATAATGTAATTATCGAGAATTTTCTTGGTGAAAGAGCCCCTAGGAAGGCAAAGATATTAGAAGGTGTTAAGGTTAGGGTTGACGGTAAAGATATAATTGTTGAGGGGATAGATGTGGAGAAGGTCTCACAAACAGCTGCAAATATAGAGATTGCTGCTAAGGTTAAGGATAAAGATAGAAGAATATTTGTTGACGGTATATATATTTATGAAAAAGGTGTGGCAGAATGAGTGTTGATTATAAGGAGATGCTGACAAAAAGAATGAAGATGCTGAAAAGTTTGAGAAAGAAAAGAAAGATATTGTTAATGAAAATGAGGATGAGAAAACCAGAGTTTCTTAGATGGTTATGGTGGAAGTTCGCAAAGTTTGAAAATAACTTAAAGTGGAAAAAGCCTAGGGGAAAGGACAATCCAGTTAGACTAGAACTAAAAGGTTATCCACCCAAAGCATCCATAGGTTATGGTACACCAAGCGAAATTAAGAACCTTCACCCTAGTGGGTTAAAACCGGTGGTAGTTACAAACGTGGAAGATCTGAATAAACTTGAACCATCAAAACATATAGTTTATATAGCCTCAAGTGTAGGTCTCAAAAAGAGACTAGAGCTAATCAAACTAGCTAAATCAAGAGGCTTAAAGGTAGCTAATGAAAGGTGAGATTATTAATGGATTTAAGCTATCAAAAAAGGTTGGCAGCTGAGATATTAGGTGTAGGCGAATCTAGAATAAAGTTCGACATTTCAGCTATTGATAGGATAGAGGGTGCAGTAACAAAGGAGGAGATAAGGAGGTTGATAAAAGATGGTGTTATATATGCTGAGTATGCAAAGAGTAATTCAAAGGGAAGATGGCGAGAGTTTCATGGGGAAAGGAAGGAGGGAAGACATAGAGGACAAGGAAAGAGAAAGGGTACTAAAGGAGCAAGAGCAGATCCTAAAAGGTTATGGATAAATAAGATCAGAAAAATCAGGAGATATCTTAAATGGCTCAGAGATAATGGGGTAATAGACAAGAAGACATATAGATTGTTATACAGAAAAGCAAAAGGAGGAGCATTTGACAGCTTAGCCTCTCTAAAAAGGTATATGAGAGATCAGAATATGTTACCTCAAAACTTTAGGTGAATAAATTGGCTCATGGATCAAATTACAAAGTTCCTAAAAAGAGAAGAAGAGAAGGAAAGACAAACTACCATAAAAGATATAAGCTTGCCAGAAATAAGCATATAGTTTTAATGATTAGAAAGACTAACAAATATATAAGTGTTCAGTTTGTTTATCTGACGCCGATGGGAGATTATGTAATAGTATCTGCTCATAGCAGGGAACTTGTAAAATTATTTGGATGGAGAGGTGGAACAAAGAACACGCCAGCAGCATATCTTGTAGGGCTCCTAGCTGGTTTAAGAGCGAGTAAACTAGGAATTAAAGAAGCTATTGCCGATATAGGTCTTCATAGACCAGTTAAAGGATCGAAAATATTTGCTGTAATAAAAGGCGTTATCGATGGTGGTGTAAAGGTTCCTGTAGATCAAGAGATGTTGCCAGGTGATGATAGGTTGAGAGGAGTTACCATAGCTGAGTATGCTAAGACGCTAAGTGAAAAAGACCCAGAAAAGTTTAATAGACAATTTTCAGCGTTGCTTAGAACAGGATTTGATCCAAGAAATCTTGTGGAGCACTTTGAACATGTAAGAAATGTGATACTAAATGTTTATTCGTCCATATCAGAAAACAAAAATATTGCAAATATAATTGATAATCTGATGAAGAGAGGTATTTGAAGGAGGTGGTTCAGCAGCTATGAGCATAAATATTGAGGAGTGGACCCCTAGAACAAGACTTGGTTGGATGGTTAAGGAAGGTAAGATTACATCAATAGATCAAATATTTGCTTTAAATGCAGTAATAATGGAGCCTGAAATTATTGATATTCTTCTTCCCAATTTGAAACAGGAGATTTTAGATGTTGTGTTGGTACAAAAAATGACTGATGCAGGTAGGATTTCAAGGTTTAGAGCTGCTGTTGCCATTGGTAATGAGAATGGATACGTCGGTCTAGGTATAGGGAAGGCAAAGCAGCTGAGAACAGCAATAGAAAAAGCGACCATAGATGCTAAGTTAAACATAATCCCTGTTAGAAGAGGTTGTGGAAGTTGGGAGTGTAGCTGTAACGAACCACATTCAGTTCCATTTAGAGTTAATGGAAAGTCTGGTAGCGTAGAAATAACGCTGATCCCTGCACCACTTGGTGTAGGAATAGTTGCGGGAGAGGTGGCTAAAACAATTTTGCGCTTAGCTGGATTAAGAGATGTATGGACGTTCACCAAAGGCGAGACAAGAACAACCATAAACTTTGCTAAAGCTGTGTACAATGCTCTTAAGAATACTAATAGATTTGTGACACCAGTTGACTGGGGTAAGAAAGCATGGGAGTAAATACGAAGCTATATGCAATAATAAGGCTAAGAGGAACCGTGGGAACTCCAAAAGATGTGGAATATACACTTAGGCTTTTAAGGCTTACAAGAAAGTTCCACTGCGTTATATACCCTGCCACCCCGGAGATCGAGGGGATGTTAGAAAAGGTTAAGGATTGGATAACATGGGGAGAAATAGATCTCTCTGTTTTAACTCAATTGCTTAAAACTAGGGGGAGAATAGTCGGAAACAAGCCACTAACTGATGAATATGTTAAGAAGGTTCTAGGGTTTGAAAATATAGATGTGTTAGCAAAAGCGATATTTGAAAATAAAGTGCTTTACCATAAACTAGAAAACTATGGGATAAAACCAATATTTAGGTTGCATCCACCATCAAAAGGATTCAAAGGGAGTATCAAAAAACCTTATAAAGATGGTGGTGAACTGGGATATAGAGGCAAGGAGATAAATGATTTGTTGTTAAGGATGATGTAAAATGGTTGTTAGAAGAGAGAAAAAGAGCAGAAAAATGCATGGGTATAGAAATCGCGGCTGGGGTAGCATAGGTCAGCATAGAAAATCTGGTTCTAGAGGAGGTAGGGGAGCAGGTGGTATGCATAAGCATAAATGGTCTTGGGTAGTAAAATACTTTAGAAATTGGTTTGGAAAGGAGGGTTTCACACCAAGAAGTAGGAATGCAAGGGTGAGGACTATAAATGTTGGTGAATTGAATGAGATTGTTAGAAAATTAATGCAAAGTCAAAAGGTTGCCATGGAAGACAATAAGGTGATCATAAATCTATCAGAGCTAGGTATAAATAGACTTCTTGGAGGAGGAACCATTGAGTATCCAGTCAAAGTTTTTGTTGCATCGTTTTCTAAAAAGGCTAAAGAGAAGATAGAGAAGGCAGGAGGTGTAATACAAAGAATATTTCAATAGAGTGTGAAGAATATATTTTCTGAACTGATTTACAAATCTTTAAGATTCAAACCAATTAATCCTTGTCCATTATGATGGGTGTATGATGTTGGGAATAATTGAGGCATTAGCAAAGATAGGGCTTGTAATACCATCTGCTCCAAGACCTGCTAGAAAAGTCTCTCTGGGGAAGAGGCTCTTATTTACAGCGCTGGTGGCGATAGCATATGTTATGCTAGCTTCAACAAAGCTTTACGGCATTCAAACAGCGGGCAGAGGAGCAATATCTCCAATCATAAGTATTATTTTGGCTATGCAGTCTGGAACCTTTGCACAGCTCGGAATTGGTCCTATAGTTACAGCTGGTTTGATTCTGCAGATACTTGTTGGTGCAAAGATATTAGACCTAGACTTAAATGATCCTGAGGCTAGGAAGAACTTTACATTAGCCTCTAAAGGTCTTGGAATAATACTTGCCATTGTAGAGGCAACAGGTTTTGTGGTAAGTGGGGTTTACTGGTATATTCCCCAAGCTGTCCCCATATGGATCAAGGTTGCTGTTGTAGCGCAGCTCTTATGGGGTGGAATAGTGATTATAATGCTTGATGAGGCTGTGCAGAAAGGTTGGGGGCTTGGCAGTGGTGTAAGCCTCTTCATTTTAATAGGTGTTGCATGGAGGTTCTTCAGTGATCTTTTCACGCCTTATCCTCTTCAGTCTGGGGGGGAAATATATGGGCTAATACCATTTGTAATAACCAGTATTAGGAATGGTGCATTAAACTTTTGGTATATCTTTATAGATAGGCTTGCAGCAGGATATCCAACAATTGTTGGTCTTGTAACATCTATATCCCTAATAGCAGCACTATCTTATCTTAATGCTGCGAGAATAAATATACCAATTGTTGTGAGCAGATACGGAGGTATAAAAACCAAGGTTCCTTTGCAACTTCTTTATGTAACTAACATTCCTGTTTTGCTTACAGGTATATTAATATCAGATATAGTACTCTTCTTGAACTTGCTTCAAAACTATATTGGAGCTGATACTGTCAACGCTATTCGGGCTTATCTTTCACCACCTACGTTATATACATTCATAATAAGACCATGGCAGTCCATAACATATACAATAATGTTTATGGCTATGTGTATTCTATTTGGTTTACTGTGGGTTGAGATAGCTGGTCTCAATCCAGAGGCACAGGCTGAGAATCTAATAAAGTCTGGGCTTGACATACCAGGTATGAGGAGAAACCCGAGGGTATTGGCATCATATCTAGCGAGGTACATATATCCACTTGCAGTATTCAGCTCAATAGCTGTTGCCGTTATATCACTTGTTGGCGATATATTTGGCAGTTATGGTACTGGAACAGGATTGTTGCTTGCAGTAGGAATAGTCTATAACTATTACCAAATATTGATGTATGAGAGAACGCTTGAGATGTATCCAATGCTTAGAAGATTAATAGGTGAATAGAGTCTGAAAACTATAGTTATGTTAGCACTTGCAATAAGCTTTACAGTAAATACCTTAGCTCTTTATGGTACAATAAATATTGTCAAGCGATATAATGTTGTAAAGCAAAGTGCTATGATAGAGAGAACAGTTAGAAAGGCTTACATAAGCAGAAAAAAATATATTGTTGCCTCATCGCAAGTAAAGAAGGTTAGGGGGAGCATCTTTAAGTTATCAATGTTTCAATTTATAATACCATTTACTTTCTATATCATAGCACTTGTTTCATATTCATTAATATCAATAATTCTTTTTGGGAGCTATATTGATTTGATTAGAATTAATAGTGCTTGTCTAGCTCCTATTCCAATAGCGTTTCCAGCAGAAAATGCATGTAACATATCGATTGTGTGGATACATTTCTTAGTATTCTTACTATATCTACCTCTATATGACTACTATGCAAAGAGGTATCTTGGTCAATACTAGGCTAAATGCTTTTAGACGATAAATAATAAATAGGCCCATCATTTAAAGCTTATAAGTGTGGACATAGATACACTTTGCATATAGTAGCAATGATAATAGTTGGTGTTTTCAATATATGACAAGGCCCGCTCTTAGGTCAAGATCCTATAAGAGAATGCATAGAAAGACACCAGGCGGAAAAACAGTTGTACACTATGAGAGAAGGAAGAATACCCCAATGAAATGTGCCAGATGTGGCGCTATACTGAATGGGGTTCCGATAAAAGATGATCTAAGAAGGAAATTGCCGAAGACATTAAAAAGGCCTCAGAGAATGTTTGGAGGAGTTCTATGCGCCAATTGTTTAAGAGAGGCTCTAAAGATTGTGGTGAGAGAATCTGTCACAAAATAAGAAAATTGTTATAGCAATAGGTGGGCCCCCAGGTAGTGGCAAGACAACAATTGCAAAGTTAGTTGCTCAGAAACGTGGTTTAAGACACATTTCAATAGGACAAATTTTTAGGCGCATTGCTAGCGAGCGTGGGCTCTCTCTTGTACAGTTAACTGAGATCGCGGCTAAAGACCCATCTATAGACTTAATGCTAGATTCTATTGCAAAGGAAGAGGCTAGAAAAGGTAATGTAGTTATAGATGGGCATGCATCTCCTTGGTTGCTGAAAGGACTCGCAGATCTAAGAATAGCAATAGTTGCAAGCTTCGATGTTAGGGTTCGAAGACTCGCTGAAAGAGATGGAAAACCAATTGAGGAGGTTCTGAGAGAAACCAAGTTAAGAGAAGAGATAGAGAAGAACAGGTTTCTAAAACTTTACAACATTGACATCAGTGATTATACAGACTTCGACCTGGTGATTAATAGCGAAAGATTTGCTCCCGAAGAAATTGTTGAGATTATAGACAAAGCACTTGAAATTGTATTTAAAAACACTAAAAAATAGCTTAAAAACCTTTCTAATTAAAGATATACCACAGTAAAAAACAAGGTGTTGGGGCGTGCCAGCAATAGAAATCGGAAGAATATGCGTAAAAATTGCTGGTAGAGAAGCCGGTAGAAAGTGTGTGATAGTAGATATAATAGATGAAAACTATGTACTTATAACAGGGCCGAAGCAGGTTTCTGGTATAAAAAGAAGGAGATGCAATATAAACCATATAGAGGTGCTTGACAAAAAAATTGAGATACAAAGGGGAGCATCTGATGAAGAGGTTGCTAAGGCCCTAGAACAAGCAGGGCTTATAGAGTTTATGAAAGAGAAGGTAAAGGTAAGGTTAGCGCCAACACTGCTCAAGAGATAGTCTTCTGCAGCATAGAATACTTCATGTTTCTAGTAAAGAAATATTTCTAGTTAAGGATAAGAAATTGTGTGGGAGTTATGAATATAGAAAATGAAAAAGGCCTCAATTTTTTAAAGAGACTAGATGAAATAGCAGGTAAGACGCGTAACTATATAATTAAATCAGAAGCTGAAACAGATCCTAAATATGGTTTCCATCCACTTGAAAGACCTATTGATGTATATATAGATTATGGATTTATTCCGCTAGATAAACCTCCTGGTCCAACAAGTCACGAAATTGTAGCATGGATTAAGAAAATGTTTAACATCTCCAAAGCTGGGCATGGGGGTACCCTAGGGCCCAAACCCATCTAGGGTTTGGGCGGGGAGACCCAAAGGTTACAGGAGTACTTCCAATAGCGCTAGAGAATGCCACCAGAGTCATAGGATTGCTTATGCATTCCTACAAAGAGTATGTAGCTTTGATGGAGCTTCACGATAAGGTTGAAGCAGATAGGCTTATGGAGGTCATGAACATGTTTATTGGCAAGATATATCAAAGACCACCTCTAAGATCATCTGTTAAAAGAACTTTGAGAATTAAGGAGATATACTCGATAGAAGTTCTGGAGGTTGAGGACGGAAAACATGTCTTATTTAAAGTTAGATGCGAGTCTGGAACCTATATAAGGAAGCTTTGTCATGATATAGGCCTTCTGCTTGGTGTTGAAGCTCATATGAGGGAGTTGAGAAGAACAGCTGTCGCTCATATAAGGGAAGATCTACCTGTTGTAACCATGCATGAGGTTAGCGAAGCTCTCTACCTTCATCGTAAATATGGAGATGAGACCCTCATCCGAAAGATTGTTCTACCAGGAGAATTTATAGTTGCTCACTTGCCAAGGATTATAGTAAAAGATTCTGCCGTTGGCGCTATAACACATGGTGCTCAGCTTGCAGCACCTGGTGTAGTTGCTTTATCGAATGATGTGAAAAAAAGTGATAGAGTAGCTATATTCACATTGAAGGGAGAGCTTATAGCTATTGGCAAAAGTGTCATGGATTTAGACGAGATTATAAAAAGTGAGAAGGGTATTGTGGCAAATATCGAACGTGTTGTTATGCAACCAAATATGTACCCACCTATGTGGAAGAAACCCAAGAAAGTAGAGGGATCATGACAGGCTCTCACTATTATTCAAGAAAAGTAAAGAGAAGAGGTGGCTATGCACTAATATCAGATGTTATTAGGGGAGTTACAGTAGAATTTGAGGTTGTTTCCGGCATATTCTCGTATAAGAGAATTGATGATGGCACAAAACTTCTCCTAGAATATGCTGAAGTACCTGAAGAAGGTATGGTACTCGATATGGGGTGTGGTTATGGTGTAATAGGGATTACCATAGCTAAGCTAAACCCAAAACTAAAGATTTATATGGTAGATATAAATGAAGAGACGGTGAGACTAGCAAGAAGGAATGTTATCAGAAACAAACTAGATACAAACTCTATCATAATTCTCCATGGTAATTTATATGAACCAGTAGCAAACATGGTTTTTGATGCAATATACAGCAACCCACCTTTTGCAACAGGCTCAGATGTCGTAGAGAGGATAATAGTAGAAGCGCCAAAACATCTAAATGCAGGAGGAACACTGCAAATAGTTGCAAGAAAAGGCGCCGAAAAAATTGAGAAATTAATGAGACAGACATTCAGCAAAGTAGAGATAAGAGCCTCAAAAAAAGGCTACAAAGTGCTACTTGCACGAAAATTAAAATTATAAACAATTTTCATAAACAATTAAAAACAAAACAGCTAGAAAAATAAAATTGGACACGTCAACAAACATTAATGCGCCGGGGTGCCCGAGCGGTCTAAGGGGCTGGCCTTGAGAGCCAGTGGGGTATATCCCCGCGCGGGTTCAAATCCCGCCCCCGGCGCCAAATAACTTTAATTTTGATGTTGAGAGACTAAGAAAGAGTTGATGAAGCAGGACCTCTTAAAGGTTTTCTCCCAAGTCTTTCCGAGAAAATCGTAAGATTAATCTTTGCCTTGAAATACAGATGAAGTACACGAATCTTTATAGAATAGACTAGATATTTGTATGTAGCTTCAAAGAAGGTCTTTTTCCATTAATATATTGAAGTTAAGAAGATAAAAATTCATGAAGCGAAGCTCTTAAGCAATTTCTTTAAGTACCTTTTAAATATGCTTTCAATGATTAGGGAATTTATTTTGAGATCATTTAGAGATAGCAAACTTTGTATAGAATATTTTATTGGTCTTGCAATATCATTAGCTGTTCTGGTTTCTGAAACGATATTACTAGTATTTAACACAGATTTAGTCAAGGTCAACTCAATTAGCGAGTTTATAAGCAATGCACTAAAATTTTCGCTTCTTTGCTCATATATTATGACACTTTTCGGTGTGCCGGCACTAATTTCCTGGTCTGGCGATGTGGCGAAGAATATAGCTAATTTATATAGGAGATATTCTATTATGAGTCTTGCTTCATTGGATGAGGGTAAAATAAGGATAGGGATAAACATTCTCTTTGTAGTGATATCAACATCTCTTTTCATGGTGGTACTATCAATAATTTATAAAATTCCTATATTGTCTATAGCATCTTTCATACCGCTAATAATGTTTGTATTCATTTTGGCAAAACCTGTGATTGATGTTAAACATCATAGTAGTTCTGTTGATGCAGAATTAAAGTGGTTTATGATTTTGCTTCTTGTTGCAGAATATGTTGGAAGTGGAATCGATTTTCTCGTGAAAAAGATCTCTGGATCCAATCTTCTACGATATATTTCGAGAGAATTGAGTATTATTAAAAGAGATGCTTTGGTATATTTTCAATCCTATGTTGAAGCAATTATTCAAAGAGCCAAGATAACACCTAGCGAGAAGCTTAGGAGAGTATTATTGGGATATGCTATGAGGCTTAGAGAAGGCGGAGATGTTGTAGCATGGTTAAAAACGGTATTAAGTGAGGAGTTGATTAAGTGGGAGTGGGAAATAAAGATATATTCTGAAAAAGTGACGTTCATAATTCTTCAAATAGCTATTGCAGTATTTGTCTTATTGCCAACATTGGTGGTTGCAATACCTATCATAAGTTGGAGAATAGCTATAGTGACAGTGATTTTGGCAACGCCATTGTTATGTGCAATAGCTTATGTTACTAGGCCAAAATCGTTAAATAGAGTTAGTGGTAGGATGTTGCTAACCCCACTAATTATATTAGTTGTTGTATCATCACTATTGTTTATATCTATTGGTAGTCAAGGCATTGTCTTGGGATGGATCATAGCATCTATAGCAAGTATAAATGTGAATAAGCAGTTAAAGGAAATAGAAACCCTTGATAGAGACTCTCTAGAAATTCTAAAAACAACAGCAGAGCTTAAGAAACATGGCTACGAAATTCCCAGAGCATTGAATATTACAGCGAATAGTACATCAATTAGCACAAAAACAGCTAAGCTTTTAAAGCATATAAATTCGATAGTTGAATCTGGACATGGTTTTGATGAAGCAATAGCGGTTGCCCCATCACCTTCATTTCAATTCAATTTTGTGTTGTTATTGCTAGGGATAATGTATGAGAGTGGTGGGGGTAATGAGGAAGCGATACAAACAGTATATGAGTATTTGTACAGATATAAAGCATATGAAGGCAATATTAAGAAAGCCTCGTACATATTTGAATTCTTTGCTATAGCCAATCTAGCCATAATCTTGTGGATATGGAGAACACTACACACGCTATTTGCTTCAAATATTCTTCAATTTGTAGCTATAACATCATTGCCAAGTAGCGCTATAGCGCTTATAATTGTAGTATCTTTAATTGGATACTCACTAGTATCCTCAATTATTAGAAGCGGATTTCCAATAATAGATACTGTAAGAAGCATACCACTAGCTCTACTTGCCTTACTCATAATTTCACTCCTATGACATTTTATAAACTTGTATCTAAATCCAGGGGTCAGATGAAAAGTCGGATGAATAAAGGTATTAGCGAATTACTGGCGATAGTACTTGGCATTGTAATAACCATAGCAATTGGTATGGCACTATTTACACTAGCTCCTGGATACTTCAACTCATTACAGCAACAACAAAGAATTGCGATAACAAGTTTCAATATAAATTCAGTAGATAATAAAGTGGCTGTTGCAACAGTCAATATAAAGAACCTAGGTACAAAGGATATCAGCAACGTAACTATTTACATCAGTTCTTCGAAAAATGCGAGCTTCACTCTATTACCTATAAACAGAATTGGGAATGAGATATGCTATAATAATATTAACGTAGTGGCATGCCCTGTTTCTGTAGCTCCAGGACAGGAAATATCTCTTGCTCTCCAGCTAAGATCTACAAGTTCTTCTATTGTTATAGGCGATAAGGTTATTGTAACGGTTGTTGCAACATTTGTTGACAAAAGCGTTTCGACGAGCTCTGCCACAGGGTACATATATTAGCATATGAGATGAGATAGGTGTTTGAGTAATGTACAAAACAACATCTTTTTATATGCATTTACGTAAAGCTATATCAGGATTTGTTGGGCTGTTAATTATTCTTTCAATAAGTATGGTGATAGGTGTTGCTGTTTTTCTAAATCTTAACACAATGTATGACATATCCAATCCATTTATCAGCAAGAGAATAGAGTTAAAGATTAGATGTTTTCTAGTTACAGCTAATGGATATTTGTGCATAGCTTTGAATCCGTTGGGCAATCCAATCACCATTAGACTGAGTCTAGCCAATGGAAGCATCTACAAGTTTGTTGTAGAGCCGAATACTGTTATGCCAATACCATGTGAGTCATCTGGACTTTGTAAGTATTTTCGAGACAAGATTGTTTATGGAGAAGTTATATCTATAGAGAATGCGGTCAGTTCATTTAATGGAAAAATTCATGTAGTTATTGACTATGGGTGAGAAAGATATGCTTGCAAGGGCGCAAGGAGAATATGTTTCAGCAATTATAATGATCATTATAATGGTTTTATTCACGATATTAGCATCTGAGTGGGGCACATATATTGTACAGCTAGGTTATGAAATAATTAATGATATGAAATCTTCTAAAGAGAATTTATATATAGACCTTCAATACGAAGGTGATGGATATAAACTATTTGTGGTGAACAAATGGAGTGGAACCTCGGTGATAAAGGGTCTTATCATTCTATACAACAACTCTATGGCTCATCACCTAAACATATCTAGCATAATAGTGCCTGTGGGCAGCTCTACAACGCTAAACATCAATCTAACTAAATATCCAAATGTGGATAAGGTCTGCATATACACAAACAACTTGAACCTCTTCTGCAGTCCTGTTTCAAAATCTCCTCAACTAACATTAAATGTAGAAAAAGGTTATTGGTACGCCATACCAAAAAATATTCTTGGAAATTCAAGTGGTTATAAAATCATAGAATCTGAAACAGGAAAAGAAATACAAGCGTATATATGGGATGCCAACAAAAGCTACATAATCTTCTATGCAGACGCTTCAACTACTTTTGCTATTCAAAAAAGCAGTGAACAATTGCCAATACTAGATACAAAGTCGTGGTTCAAACCCAATATCACTCCACCTTTACTAGAGCTGGAGGTGGTACACACATCTGGTTGGACAATTAATAATGTTTGTGGTGTAGGCCCAGCCTATGGCTGTGGATATACATATGTGTATGCACATATGGATGCTGGAGAAGAGTCTTTTTGGTTTGATGGAAAAGCTGTGCACTATGTGGCATCAATAGAATACTCTTTTCCCAATCAAATTGAATTTTATTATTATGCAGGAGGAGAAATAACCAGAGTTTCGCTTAAGCTACACATCAGCGACAATATACCTGAATGGAGTGATTGGCCTTCAAAGATAAGGATAGTCGACATTAAAATAGCAGCCAATTTAGGTGCCTATGCAGATAGGGATGACTGGATTACAAACAAATCAAACAAACAATTCACATCCCTCGGTAATCGATGTACTATCAGAAGCGATGTAGAGGGTGCTTATTTCAGTTATGCATCATCACAAGTAGAAATAACATCGAGTACCAATGCAATTATAACTATAGGTAATAGTGAGGGGACTATATGTGCATTTGAGCCATATAATACAGTAAAAGTCAAAGTTGAAAGCAATTTACCGCCAGCGACTCTACAAATCAGTAAGACTTATCAGGCTATACAACAAGGAATTATATTTGCTCCCAATGGAAACAATATTAGAATAGTTAGTTAATCTACATACTAAACAGAGTTTTATCTCTTTTTTATTTTAAACACATAATCCTCTTTATTTACTTTACTACACTACTACAGGAATATTGTGATGCTATGGCAACTATTGTGAGGATTTTACATAGAATTACATATCCACAACATTTAATGATTTTAGTCCCGCCGGGGGGACTTGAACCCCCGACCACCCGGTATCCGCCCGCCTCACTACAGCCGGGCGCTCTGCCGCTGAGCTACGGCGGGTTTTTCGCCAGTCAGCCAGTCAAGCTCTATATAATTTTTAGCTTTATAAAGTTTTGTTCTCATTATTTAATGTGTTAAATGCTGTACACGATCTGCAAGATTTTGGTGGCTGGATGATGATGGAGGTGATCTTATTTGATTGATGATAGAAGATCAACCGACTGAATATGGTTTCAGCCCATGAAAGTTGCATCATCGGTCAGAATCTGCCGGAATCATCATGGCGAACTAGTTTCTTCTAAGCATTTACTCGATTAACCCAGTATTTTATGTTTTAGGTTTTTCTTTTAAGTAGTTGAGTATGGCAAGCACTATTAGTATAGCTTCTTCTGTTCTTATGCTTTCAACACCTTGGCGTGGAACAAAATTGACTATATGGTTGCAATAATCGTCTATGTTTATACCACTTTTTTGCGCTATTTCATCTACGTCCAGTTTCGGCCCCCCAAATACTACATTGAGTTTGCTATACATTTTCAGTTCTTCGCTAAGAATGTTTTCAATATTATATATCATCTTCCCTTTTTTCGATGCACATATTATTAGATATCCATGGCTTTTGAGAAATTGCAAAAGATCTCTTATATCTTCAAAAAGCTTTGTTGCAAATCCCCAGTAAAGTTCAATGTTATCCTTATCTACAAGAGCACCAATATAATTATTGTTAAACTCCTTCTTCAGTGCAACAGTTACACGCTTTCCTATCGGCAAATGCGTATATACAATAACATGTTTCTTTAATCCAACATCAATAACGCTTTTTATGCCATTAGATGATATGACAACACCTTCCCTAATATTTGATCCAAATGACTCTGGTACGTGATGAGCGCTTTTGAGGGGTGGTAAAATGCCTGCAAATTTCAACTTAGGATTAATTCTAATTAGTTTCTTTCTCAAGTAGGGTGGGGTTTCTAGATATTGTAATAAAGCGTTTATGTATTCAGCTTTGTCTTTAGAATCGTCTACATATATCATAATCTCTTCAATTCTAAATATTGCAGCTGCTCTCCCAATGTAACCTATTTTCCTAGCCTTCTCTCTATCATCAAATGCATCACTTATTAATGATGATGGAATTGAAAATGTCATTAAAGGAGGTGTCCTCAAAGGCTTCATCAAATCATTCATAGCAATCATCTGTTGAAGTTGCTAAAACAAGTTTTAGGCTATTTACATCATTTCTGTGCAGCTACCCGTTAGATGCAATACATGCAAAAATAGAGGATATTATGTGTTTAGAGAGCTTTTGAAGTATAGGGAGTACTATAAACATGTAGGATCATATAGCTAAATGAGTATCTATCAGACCAGAAACCGTTCATCACAAAATCAGATTATCTAGCTGTCATCACCAAAACACATTATTACTAGCCTGTTAACATCCTTATAGACTCTATGGTTCTAACTAATTTAATTCTAGATAAGAGATCTATTAGCAGCTCTCTCCAATCATCCAAGACTTTTCTATACACATCAATTTTCCTCTTTAGACCTGGAACAACATTTTCTACATGGCTTAATTCAGAGATTTCATTGAAAATTTTCTCAGCAAGTTTGAAGATCTTTAGACTCTCATCGTGTTTTCCCTTCTCAACAAGTTCAAGAGAGTATCTCTTTAGCTCGCCAATAACATCGAGAAGTCCTAGAATGTAAGACGCTGGATGCACTATGTTTAGCTCATTAAACATTTTGAATTTGTTTTCTACAATAATGTGATAAAATATTATAGCTTCAACATATTCTGACTCTATTGAAATATAGAAATTAGAATGAAGCAGTTCAGGGTGTTGTATAATCTGCTCTCTAAACATTGAAAATGATTCTTTAAGCTTCTTAGCATATTCAGGGTTGCAATTGTCATACAAGCAACTTGTTATTAAACGTCTACAATAAACCAAAATATCCCTGCTAAGCTTTATGGCATTTTCCTTGGCACTACTAAGCATCTCTAAATAAGTTTTTACATCACCTATCACATAAACCTCATTTTCACTGCTCATTTAGACCCATCTCAAAGTATGTACATACTAGGGATCTTGCCTCACCACATATAGTCCCATTGTACTAGCTATTATTCGATAGGGTAGCACATAGATAACCTATTTTGCTATAGAGATTATAAGATTTTATAATCAATATGTTAAATTTATGATATTTAGTTGTCTTAAATAAATATCTAGATACTACACAATTTTTGTTGTACAAGCAATAGATTGAATGAACACACGATCAGTTTAGGACCACCACATCATCATTCAGATGCTCGACGGGTCATCACAGCCAGGTCTGATCTTCTACATATTATTTAGAGTTTAATTATTCAATCTAAAGGAAGTTCACAAAGTAATTTATATTTTCATGTATCCTCATAAATGATGATATCAACTGCTTTACCTCTATTTATAATACCTTACAATTTCGGAATCCAATGTAAGGATGGTATTGTTCACGTCTTACTTTAAACTAATTTTGCAAGATGCTTGCCCACGTCTTAAACAATTTTTATGATTGCATTAAGACTTATTAATAAGTCACATAAATGACTAAAATCTTAAATAATTCAACATAATATTGTATTTGGGTGAATAATATGAGCAAAGACAAGAATAAGAAATGGCTTTATGTATTTATTTTGCTGGGACTTGTTTCATTAACTGCAGATATGGTATATGAAGGTGGCAGATCTGTTGGCGGATCTTATATAGAAGCTCTTGGTGGTACCGCAATAGCTTCTGCCATTGCTAGCTCAGGCGATTTAATTGGATATGGACTTCGATTTGTAAGCGGTTTTCTAGCTTCGCTTTTTGCTTCTTCAACCGTTTTTTGGGGCTTCACCATATTTGGGTACGTAATAACTGCTACAGCAATTCCCCTTCTATCTTATACAAGTTCATGGGAATTAGCAACATTGCTGTATCTTCTAGAGAGAGTGGGGAAGGGGCTAAGATCACCTACAAGAGATGTTATATTAGCTGAGGTCACAGAAAATATTGGTAAGGGCAAGGGGTTTGGCATCCATGAGCTAATGGATCAGATAGGAGCTGTTGCAGGACCAGTAGTAGTATCAGTTGCATTAGCTGTTTATGGATATAAAACAGCGTTCATGTTGCTTTTAGTACCTGGAATAGCATCAATACTATTTTTATTGGTTGCATATCTTCTTTATCCATCAGTGAAATCAGTAGAGGTCTCTGTACCTAAGATAAGCTTTAGTGGCATGGGAAAGAGATTCTGGCTATACATAGCCTCCATGACAATGCTTTCACTAGGCTACATTCATTGGATGGTCGTATCATATTATTTGAGGTACTGGGGTGTACTTACAGACCCTGAAATAGCTCTGGCATATACATTAGCAATGTTGACTGATGCAATTGTTGCCGTACCCATAGGCATTACCTATGACAAACTGAAGTTCAAAAGTCTCTATATAGCTCCTCTAGCAGCATTGGGATCAACACTAACCTTATTGATAAACTCGTTCAACCCTATAAGAACTGTGGCATATGTGTCATCAGCTCTTTGGGGTGTGACGATGGGATGCTTTGAAACAATTATGAGGGCCTCTATAGCAGATATTCTACCTCCAGAAAGAAGAGCCATGGGCTACGGAACCTTTGGACTCATATATGGCGTTTCATGGACTCTTGGTGCATTCATTTTCGCTTATTTGTTGCAGATATCAGCAGTGGTCACAGCAGTTTATACGGTAATAATGCAGGCCGCCTCAATAGTGCTAATAACACTTATTATATAAATACTACAGTTGAGATCTTATAGTGCTGAAATATATTTGTTTAAGCATATTAAAATTAATAATAATGGTTTATACATTATAAAAACTTTTATTCAGAGGCACAACAGTATGTAATAAAAATCATTGTGGCTGATAACATGAGTGTTGAGGTGAAATGGCCTAGATATGTGTGGATCAATGGAAAAATAGTTGAATGGGATAATGCGAAAATTCATGTATTTTCCCACGGACTTCACTATGGCACAGGAGTATTCGAGGGGATAAGAGGATATTATGATGTTGGTTACATAAAGATTTTTAGATTAGAAGATCATATGAGAAGGCTATTTAAGTCCGCTAAAATCATCCACATGCAGATACCATATAAGTTAGATGATTTGATTAAGGCTGTAATAGATGTTGTGAAAATGAATGGATTTACTAGTGATATATACATAAGGCCAATAGTATTTAGAGGTCTCGGAAGTTTTGGTCTAAGGGCTCAAAATCCTGTGGATGCTGCTATAATAGCAGTTGAATTTGGCAAATATTTAAAGAAGACGGGGGTTAGATGTACAATCTCCAGCTGGAGAAAACCAACTGCAGATTCATTCCCGATATACGCAAAGGTGACTGGAATGTATTTGCTTTATCATCTAGCGTCACTTGAGGCAGCTATGAATGGATACGATGAGGCAATTTTGTTGGATTCAGATGGTTTTGTTGCGGAAGGGTCTGGAGAAAATATATTCATAGTAAAGGATAAAACACTGATAACACCGCCAACATATGATGCAATTTTAGAAGGGATAACAAGGGATACAGTAATCAAACTAGCTAGAGAGGAGCTTGGTCTAGCAGTCGTCGAGAGGAGAATTAGAAGAGAAGAACTCTATACAGCTGACGAAGCTTTCTTTACCGGTACAGCTGCAGAGATAACACCTATAATTGAAATCGATGGCAGGACCATCGGAGATGGACAGATAGGGCTCATAACTGAAAAAATTATTAGACTCTATAATGATGTTGTGCTTGGAAAAATAGAGAAGTATAGAAAGTGGGTTACAGAAATAAAGATGTTATGATCTCAGAATTCCGCCGTTTAATCATCACCTCATCCCCAATAGGCATCATCACTTTTTATCTGCTCTAAAATACAGCTACATAGGTTTCTATTTTTATGTTATTCTACAACTATAAATATATTGATGGTATAGTTTTAACGAAGTGGGATTTGGATAACATACTTAAAAACATTGAAAACGGTATTAAAGAATTCAGGATTGCTCTAGATCTTGGCACAACAATAAGAATTGTGAAAGTTGCAATCGGCTCTATTTTAATCAGTGGAACAGAAATTTCTTTTGATGAGCTTGCATCTATGGAATACGGTTTTGTGTACAAGTATCTGGGTGGAAAGCTTTATAGAATTGATTTATATGATAGTGGAAATTACTATAAACTTAAACCATTATCGAATAGAGATCCTCCAACACTAGAGATAAACGGTATTCAAATGCATAGAACCGTAGATGTTAATCCATGGAAAGACACAATTATGAAAGTATCTTCATTGGGTTCTTTGAGAGGTAAAAGAGTTCTAGATATATGTACAGGCCTTGGATACTCTAGTATTGTTGAGGTTTCAAAAGGGGCTAAAGAGGTTATCAGTATAGAGAAGGATCCAAATGTTTTGCATATAGCATCATTGAATCCTTGGTCCAAAGGTCTTGAAGACAATAGAATTAGAATAGTATTAGAAGATGCCACTATAGCTATAAAGAGTTTTTCAGATGAAGAATTTGATGCCATATTTCACGATCCTCCAAGATATAGCATTTCTGGAGAGCTTTATAGTCTAGACTTTTACAAGGAATTGTATAGAGTTTTGAAGAAAGGGGGTATGCTATTTCACTATACCGGTGAACCAGGAAAGCATTCGAATATAAGTATTATCAAAGGTATTAAGAGGAGGTTGGAACAAGCTGGATTTGAATATGTTGTTTGGGTAGATAAGGTGAAGGGTTTTAAAGCAATAAAATTACTGTAGAACATAGTTGTATTATATAGTTACAGCTCTGAAATATGCATATTGTCTTGCTTTTTCATAGCATGATTGCAGGAGTTTGGCTAAGTTGTCTTCTCTAAAACTTCTATTGATCCAATTAATGCAATTCAATCTAATATTAATGTTGGCATTTCTTTTAATTACCTCGCGAGCCCAGCCACTCCTCAATTTATCAAGTTCGCTTCTATTACCTGAATCTATTGCTTCAGTAAATTTGGTTATATCATCTATAGCTTCTCCAAAGGCATGAGCATCCTCTGGCGCGACAACAACACCTGTACCATTTATATAGTCCCATTTCAAGTCTATGACAGTCTCGGGGAGACCTCCAACTTCTGAGACAATTACTGGTGTGCCAAGAGCCTGTGCTTCTATAGATACTATACCAAAGGGCTCATATCTAGATGGAACAACAAATGCATTTGAGGCAAATATAACAGCTTTCAATATTTTTTGATCAACAGCTTGTGTAAAGAGTAGGACTCTTCCCCACCGCTCACTAATAAGCATAGATAGGTAATGTTCGTAGCCAGAATCTCCAACAGGTAGCCCAAACACAATTAAGCACGCATCTTTTGATGTATGGTCTAGTGACCTTATAAGTATGTCAAAACCCTTTGCAGATGTTAGCCTGCCTGCTGCAGTGATTATGTATCTACATTTTTCATTCAAATACCCTATTTTGGGCACATTTAGATTATTTGCCCATTCCCTAACAACAATTTCTCTAATACTTTTCCTATTACTTGTTCCAAAAAGGGCTAGACTATCATTAGCAACTTCATCTTCTTTCCAATCAGTAACATTGTGAATGACAAATGACTTTTCCTCTAACCAACTTCCAAATCTTGATAATAGTTCTCTTAAATAACCCCAACTGTTAGTGGCCATAACGTCTGCCTCAATAGAGGTAAAAGTATCAACATCACCTCTTACACTATCCCATAATATTCTTGTGCAAGTGAAGATATGTTTATTTGGAATCCAAATTCTGTGACATACATCTGGGATGCCACACCATTCACAGGATGCATAGTGCCATGGAAACGATTTTCCAGACAATAAATGTATTGAATATACAAAAGGGATTGCATAACCTCTCAACTCATACAATATTTTAGCCATTGTCCCTGCCAAGGCAGAGGTCCAGTCATTAGCATGTATGAGGTCAGGCACATCATTTGTGATCTCTATCCAATGTTGCAATCCTTTTGCAAATAAACATGCTTTTTCCTCAGCATAAGCATATATATACCAATTATCGAGGAACCTACCAGTTGTTGCATCAAGGCCTTTGAACATAATAATTTTAATACCATTTACATTGGCTTCCTCAGCACCAATACAATAGTCATAACTATTTCCGTCAAGACCTCTCCTAGATCTGCATACTTTAAACCATTCAATTGATTTAATATTAAATGCTTGTCTATGCATTGTAGAGAGATGCCTGCCGTGAGAAGGCATAAAAACAGTTACGTTATATCCAAGCTTCTTCAGCGTTCTTGCATATAGTGTTACAGCTCTCCCTAGGCCACCTAATGATGCTAGTTCATCGAATTCAAATGTTAATAACCACACATTACTAATTTTTATAGGTGCATTAATCAAGGGTTTTTCCTAGTATTTTTAGTGCACTCTAAGATTATAAACCTAGCTAAATAAAGCATATATTTGAGGAGCACTTTATGGAGTCAAGTTTTGCAGAACTCATTTTACATGATGGTAGGGTTCCTCCAAATCTTCTACACTATATGAAGAGATTATCCCATGCAATACTTAGTTACATATACGAGGTTTTTGGACCTGATGAAATTGTCAGAAGAGTCTCAGACCCTTACTGGTTTCAAGCATTTAATAATGTTATAGGAATGGACTGGGATAGTAGTGGATCTACAACAGTTGTTATCTATATGCTAAAAAGCTTTGCGGATGCAAACTCTTTTAAAGATCTTGGAATAGCCGTCCTAGGAGGGAAAGGTGCCGACTCTAGGAATATAATTAATGAGACAAAGAAGCTTGATGATAGTATCAATCCTAATTATATTGAAACCATTAGTAAGCTAGGTGCTAAAATAGATGGTGTTGCACTGCAAGATGGCTATACACTCTATATACACAGCATTGTATTAAGTGAAAATGGTCTTTGGACAATAATACAGCAAGGGATGAACACAAATACAAGACTTGCTAGGAGATATCATATTCATGGAAATTCAATGATAAGAATTGATAAAGATCCACATAGTGGCATAGCGTGCAACAATATTGGTTTAGCGCTAAATCTAATAGATCGTGAAGCTGAGCAAAGCAGAAAAACGATACTAGAAGTAGTATCATCAACTTCATACAATAGTTTGTTAAAAGAAATAGCATATGTAAATAGGGTAATCAGAGGGGATAAAGGTCTTGAACAATGGCTTTCAAATAGAATCCTATACGATTCTAAAAATACTCAAAGCATAGAAATAGAGAAAATTAAGCAACAGATCTATAGACCAATAGTAAACATGGCAAGAATAGAACACGTATTAAAAAAACTAAATGAGTTAAAACCACATACATTTGAGGAACTTCTTCTATCAAAAGGAGTTGGACCAGAGACTATTAGGGCATTAGCCCTAGTAGCTGATGTGATATACCATTCAAGACCGTCATTTAAAGATCCTGTAACCCACCCTCTTGATCCCTTCATATATTCTTATGCTCATGGAGGAAAAGATGGGATCCCATATCCAGTTAAAATAGATTTAATGAAGCAAACTATAAACTTTCTCGAAGATGCCATTCAAGAATCTAAGCTGGACATTAATACAAAGAAAAGAGCATTGGAAAGGTTATACAAAATGTTTAGAGAAATATTAGTCAAAGAGCAAACCCAAGCTTGATATAAAGTAAAAACCCGAAAGTCAAATAGCTATGGTTTACTTACCTCTAGGATTTGAGCCAGATTTTGAAGATTAATAAGATATCAAGCACTAATAGTATTGTCCATATCCTTTGTATTTTACAGTCTATAGACTTGGTTTAATCTTAAATAGGTCTGTAGATAGCCAAGACACATAATAAAACCCTGCACTAAAACATTGTTAATCATTATTTTCTTTAGAAATGGCTCTTTAATATTAAAAGGTCACGGCCCTCCAATTTTAAATGAAATTTCTATTATAATCACATTATTTGAATATGTATTGGTGATAAACATGACAGTCTTATCACCAGAAACTATAATGGCACTATTCGGCCTTAGAGAAGAAGATATTGACTGCAGTGGTATTAAATTACACTTAGATAAGGTTTTCGCTTTCAAAGGAAAGGCATTGTTAGCTAAAAACTCTAGAAAGCTTGCAGAAGTTGAAGAAATTGAAATAGATAATGGAATATATCATTTAATGCCTGGCGCATTTAAAATCAGATACAAAGAAATTGTGAAGGTGCCAAACAATGCAATAGCTCTTGCAATACCAAGGTCTACTCTACTAAGAAGTGGTGCAACAATATATACAGCTGTATGGGATCCTGGTTATGAAGGGAGAGGAGAAGGGCTTCTAACAGTATTCAATTCGAATGGGATAGATATAGAAAGAGGCGCTCAAATAGCACAACTTGTTTTCATAAGACTTGATAAGGAAACAAAATTTGTTTACAAAGGGGTTTATCAAAGAGAGAACATATAGTTTATGTTAATGTAAAGCTATTTCTTTGCCTCTATGCCAAGCTCTTTTAATACTTGATCCAATATCTTTGACCGTAGCTCTGGATCATTGACATTATTCATGAATTGAACAAGACCCAAAGTCTTCAAGCTTCTTCTAGTAGCAGAAGCTAAACCGTCGACAGAGTCTCTAAGTTCCCTTATGCTTTGAATTACATGAATAAGAAGTTCTTGTATATGTGCTAACTGATGTGAAATCATATCAAGGTTTGCCGTAGATATGGTTTCATGTTCATGTTCTTCCTCAGCACCTTCGCTTTTCATTATTTCCTCACTAATTCTCTGAATATCCTCCTCATTTTTTGGAATGCTCATTCTACTAAATTTGGACATTTTAATAACCTCATATGGTATGCAGACGCTGTGGTTGGATAGAAGTTTTGGCTAAAGATACTTATAAGTTTAATTAAATATAATTATGTAACTAATTCATAGTTATGGGTTTAGAAGTCTATCAGAGAGGAAATGATGTATAAATTATTTACAACACCTCTAAAAGTG
This sequence comes from Ignisphaera sp., assembly GCA_038735125.1. Lineage (NCBI taxonomy): Archaea > Thermoproteati > Thermoproteota > Thermoprotei > Desulfurococcales > Desulfurococcaceae > Ignisphaera > Ignisphaera sp. Next base: position 82,958 of record JAVYNU010000003.1, on the reverse strand, counting down.
CATAAAAAAATCCGTAGGTTTCATGCTTATGAGGCCAAGCTCTCATAGTTCCTGGAATAAATCCTTGATCAAATGGACCATTAAGAGGAATTAGTCTTAGTTTATTATGGTATTTTATAAGTATTTTTTGTATAATATCTTCGTTTTCTTCCCTGAAAAGCGAGCATGTTGTGTAGAGTATTCGACCACCTTTCTTGGTAAGTTTTATAGCAGTTTCTAGTAACTCCAATTGAAGTTGTGATAACTCATTTATTTTATCTTGGGTGATTCTCCATCTTAACTCCTGATTTTTCATTATTGTGCCACTAGATGAACAAGGAGCATCGAGTAACACTTTATCTGCTATTCTTTCACCTAGTATATCTGGTGCCTTCCTTGCATCTTCCTTAAAAATTTTCACGTTTTTAATTCCAGTTCTATCCAGGAGTTCTTTCATTCTCTTTATCCTCAAACCATCTATGTCAAAAGCATATATGATCCCTTCATTCTTCATTAATTCTCCCATATGCTCTGTTTTACCCCCAGGTGCAGCACACAAATCAATAACAGTTTCACCAGGTTTTGGATTCAGTATTAATGAGGCCATTGCCGAGGCCTCCTCCTGAATAACTATTTTCCCCTCCCTAAAGAGACTGGAATTATCAAAGTCGTAGGGTCCTTTAAACTTGAGAATTGTTGGAACATACTTGCCTCTTTCTGGTTTAATGCCATTTTTTCTAAGCCCCTCTTCAACCTCCTCTACAGAGCTTTTCAAGATATTTACTCTGACGCTTATGGGGTACACTTTATTGAATTCTTTAAGAATTTTCTTAGTCTCATTAACCCCCACAAGATCTAGTAATTTGTTTATTATCAGTTGTGAAATCATATATCTATACTCCCATTTCTCGCTAAGGCTTTTTGGAGTCCATTTGTATGTAGCTATCTTGTCTATAACCTCCCAAAAATAGGCCCCAACATAAGGATGGGTATTGTTAGAGAGGACTTTAGCTATTCTTCTCTTAAAATATTTTACAAAAATATCTTTAGAATCCTTGTACCTAACTTCCTTAATAAATCTCTCAAAAACCAGAATCTCTATTGCAACCCTTAATGCGGCTCGTAGCCACGGATCTAGGATAACTATGTTGGGAATATTTGTTATCTCAGAAGCTATTCTATCTATTATTCCTATTCTCCTCCAAATATCATAATATATCGCTGTAAGTATTCTATCCTTATAAGTTCCACTAATTCCATACTCATTAAAGACATCTCTTTTCGCTTGCTGACTTGGCTTAATTACTTCTCCAAGTTTAACAGCTTTAACAAGAGCCTCAATATCTCTCTCTGTAAGTACGATGTAACCCATACATTAATCCCTCTATCATGCTTTAGTAGAAGATGGTTACAGACTACAAAGATTCAAATACCCCTATACAGGTTATTAATGTTGTGCATTAAATGCTGAGAACATTAAAAAACGAAACCTCGAACACGTCTTTGATAGGGCTTACTGTAGGACATATAAAGAAATTGAAGAAGCTATTTAGTGATAATATTTTTTCAGAAAAGTACTTGGTTTTTTATGGCCATCCGAAATCTAAAATAATAGAAAAAGTGCCTACATTTTACATAGATCCGCCTCTTATTAGAGGCTATGCTATAAGAAAAGCCATGGAAATTGTACATCAGCCAATAACGGTATTAGTGAATGCTGATTCTAAATGTGTTGATAAATCCACAATAAAGAGAGCTATTGAAGACCTAGAGTTGGGCAAATACAAAATATTTTTGTCTGCACCTCTTTCATCCAAAAACTTTGATAGGCTATATAATGGTGTTGTCATTCCAATATTAAAAAGCGTCTTAGGTATACATGATTTGGCCTTTCCATCATATTCCATTATCATTGGTCTTAAGAAGTATCTTGACGTCAATGAGAATATTCTATGGAGTTACGAGCATTTAGCGGCATTGAATATCCTAATCAATGATAAATCCAGTATTAGAATTGAGAATAACAATTGTATAGATACAATTCCCGATATCTTTAATGGAATGGAGGATTTATTCATAAAATCTCTAGCAAGAAGTATTATAAAAGTTTCTGTTAAATATGGTGCTGTTGAAAAAGACTTTGGAGAAAAACTTATAGAGGGTTTACAATAAATTGAAGGTATTCATAGCTGTAAGCAAGAAATATGTAAGACCCATACTGAATGTAGTTTATATGCTCAAACCAAGGCCTAAGGTACTGGTTATAAGTTATGATGAAGAGGTAGAGGCTCTGAGTAAATACTATGGATATGAATTCAAATACTTGAATGATAATCTAGAGCAACTTTCAACAATTCAAGAATTGCAGGAATATGATATGGCCATACTTGCGCAAGATGAAGACTCTAAAAATGTGTCTATACTGAAAGCTATAAAACAGTTTGCAATACCAATAATAATTGCCTTGCTTCATAATACCAATAATAGGGATCTTCTAATAAATGAAGGTGCGACATACATTATAAATGTTGACGAATTTCTTTATAGCAACCTGTACACACTCATGTATCCAGATACTTGGATTGAGGTATCGCCTATAGCCGCTTTACCTAAATTTAGAATAGCTACATACAGAGTACTTAGAAGAGCTTTGTTTAATATACCTGTCAGCGAAGTTCTAAAAATAGCTAAGGAATATGAGCCAGGAATTGCAGTATTTTGCTTTAGTAGATTCGGAAATAAGATGCCTGACAATTCTGTGCTTGAGACTGGTAGCTATATAGTTTTGGCAGGTTTTGAAGAAAATGTCGAAAAAACTTTGAAAGATATAGAAAAACTTTTTAGAAAATACGAAGAAGTTTATGCAAGAAGATACTCAGACATAATTAGATTGAGAGAATATGGTTAGATAGATCATGAACGAACTATTTAGCGCGTTATTGCCACTAATCTACAGGATTATTGCAGCAGTAATAGTAATTGTAGCAGTCTATGCCTTAACGAGGTTCTTAACCAAGTTACTGCAAATATTCTTTAAAGGAGCTGAAGCAGAGTATATTGCCCGCCTTGCTGAGTTTCTAAAGCTTTTCTTATACTTGGTTGCTACAATAGTTGCTGCCAACATAATTGCTCCAGAGATTCAAATATTCTCTATATTGCTTCTAGTAATAGGGATAGCAATAGTGGTTATGTTAAATGACGTGCTTAGAAATATTGGTGCAGAGATCTACGTGAGATACCATGGTGTTATACGAAGAGGTGATTGGATTGAAATAGAAGGGCAGAACATTCATGTACTAGACTTTGGCGCTCTTGGAATCTGGGGTGAAACAGCAAAATCTGAGAAAGTCTTTGTTCCATACTCAAAGATATTGAACAGTATTGTAACAAACAGGCTAACAATGCTAGGACTTTTAACAAGGCTTCAAATACTAATACCCTCATCATACAATGTTGAATATGCAGAAAAAATTGTTAAACAAGCAATAGAGAAAATCAAAGAAGAATTGGTTACAGAACCAGAAATTAACTATGCTGGAACCGTGGGCGAATCATCTATATTCATAGTGGAAATACGCATTATTAACTATAGGAAACTAGAAAAGATTGTTACACTACTAGAAAAAGAAGTTCGAGCAGCAATTCCCGAGGCAAGAATTAAGGCATAGAAAAACATTAATAAGAAGAACATTAGTGAGGATTCGAATTGGAGAGAAAATGGATTAAATTCTATAAAATTTGGGTCATACACTCTATCTTCTACAGTTTCTCAACAACAATTTCCATTACATACTACCAACCATATGCAATAAAGACTCTAGGATTCAATGCCAATAGATTAGGAAATATAACCTTGCTCAATCTGTTAATGGTTTCTCTAGGAAATGTTTTGGGATCATACATTGTTAACAAATTTAGAGCTGGAAGAGTAACTGTGTGGAAGATATTCACCTCAGCAAACCTTCTTTTTTGGGCATTAGCAGGATTTTCTGATGTTATCAATGGAAATTTGATATATCTTTTTGTTTCACTTGCACAACTTGCAGGGGCTGTAGGCGGCCTAGCATATGTTGATACAATTGGCGATATGATACCAATGCAAGAAGCTGTTAAGATTTTTGGCAGGGTTAATTTCTATACGCTGGCATCATCTGTGTTAGCGCTGGCTATTTCTCTTGCTATATTCAATTTCAGTGACATTCGCTATGCATATAGAATGGTATATATCACAGCTCTTATTACTGCAATAGTTTCAGCAACGGTTTTATGTCTCATGAAGGACTTGAACAAAAGGGAAAATAAAAATTTATCTATTTTTGTGTTATTCAAGGAATTCGAAGAGCTTCTCAATAGCGACGCCATTAAAGGATACATAGTATTCATGTCTATCTTCACATTCTTTGTTAACCTACCTAATGCCTTATGGAATTTTTACATAATAAAGGTATTTAAAGGCAATGAAAACTGGATTTCCTTAAATACCATTTCAAGCACACTAGCTAATGCTCTAGGGAATTACGTATTAGGTAAAATATCGCATAGGATTTCTAGAAAGAGAATAATGATGTTCAGTATAATTCCAATTTCACTTGTGCCAGCATTATTCTTGATGTCATCGACTATGGAAAAGCAGATTGCGTTAAATGTATTTTCAGGTTTTAGCTGGTCGGCCTTTAACCTAATAACAGGTATTTACAATATATACCTTGGTAAGGAGCATAGAATATTCATGGTTTCTCTGCTTGGTATTTTAACAAACATTTTTGCAGGGATAGCATCAAAAATTGGTGCCTCAGTTGCGTCAATAAGCTTTGTAATGATGAATACAGTATTTGTATTATCTTTCTTAGGAAGGTTAGTCACATACTTTTATGCCAGAAAGAATATAGTTGAACTTTGAAATAAGTCACTTTTGACTTACTTTGAATTATTTTATGTGTAAAAACCTTTTTTACTATTAAATGCTAGAAAACACGAGAATGGGTCATAACATTGGCATGGCACATCATATCAATAATTGCATATGGAATGCTGTCTGCATTGGATCCCCTTTTATTTATTTACATAGCATATTCTCTAAATGTTAATGGGATCTACCTAGGTATTCTAAGTACTATGTGGAGCATTGCATACATAATTGCTAACAAAGTTCTAGGTATTCTCGCCGATCACGGATCAAATAAAATGCTTTGCACAATAACATTGCTTTGTGTATCTCTCATAACATACTTTTTCAATAACATCAGCTTCGTTATAGGCTTCTTCCTCTATATATTGCATGCTATTGCAATAGCCTCTTTAAATCTAGCTATAAGCGTCACAACATTGGAAAGTTTTGATAGTGATTCATGGAATAGAATGACATTATATAACAGGGTGGTAAGCAATATTGCTAGGGGCTCAACTCTGGTCATCGCATCTATACTTAGTGTGGCATCTATTATTAACATATTTTATGCAGTTTTATTGTGTATTGCAATAACAGCTATTTTAATGCCTTCACTAATCATAGCATTTGAAAGAAGATTCTACAAATTAAATAAGATACTGGATAGAATAGGATATTATATAAAAGCCTCATCATCTTTGCTATATATAGATAGACCAAAGACAGCTGTGGAAATATTTGCTAGGTTTTGGGACAGTATAGAGAGCATCTCGCCTATAAAAGTATTGATTTCTATAGCAGGGGGCGTGGCAGTAGGAGATTATATATTCACCATAGTACCACTGGTTGTAAAATCCAAGATTGTGGTAACTGATATGTGGAAGGTATATGGGATAGCAGCCATAATATCTGCTTTGATAAACCTCTTACTAAGGAATGCAGATTTCTCGAGTAGTGTATTCGCATTTACAGTATCTCTTTTGCGCTTAGTGGCTCTTACAATAGGCTTTGGTCTCATATCAAATGTGTTACATCTGTTGTTATACATAGTAGTATCATCAATGCTTTTCATGATACTAGATATAACCCTTTACAACATTTATATATCTACACAAGCAGGCTATGGAACATCAACATACTTTATATTTAGAGAACTTGGATCAATTATGGGCTCATTGATTGGAGGCCTTACAATAGGTTTAGGACAACACACATTCTTGCTCATAGCAATGATAATTGGTTTAGCAACAGCAATTCCTCTTATATTATAATATTATTCTAAGGCTAAGGTGGTGAGACGTTATAAAACTTAGCAATATTATCAACATTTAGCTTCCACAGATAATTCTCATCAATAACATTTTCATTTAATAACTTCAGCTGGTTTTCAACGATTTGCCATGGGTATGAAGATACGCCAGGTCTTTTTGGATCATCGATGAAATCACTTTCAACTATATAATCAGGCGGAAATCTTCTAAATGCTTCTTTCAGTATTTGGTATTTTCCAGGAATTGTAAAAATAAAGCCTTTTTTTAAAGCCTCTTCTGATGTTAGAATGTCGGAATGGTGAAATACTATCTTATACTTGTTAATCTTGTGCTCCTTCACAGTATTTTCAATATCTAAAACTGTTAGGTATCCTCCCTGCTCAAGATGAAGATGTACAAAACAATTTAGATCTCTGGCTAGATCCAATGCATGTTTCAAAATAATTGAATTTGCTATAAAAGATTCTGGAATTGTTTTATAATGTGGTCTCCCAATTTCTCCAATACCATCTATTAAACCACTTTTGATTAGTTTACCAATGTAATTCAGTATATTTAGTGCCAAGTCCAAGATTTTTTCACCATTTCTTGGATTTCTAACAACTAAATCATCTATATCAGCAGGATGTATGCCTGATAGACAAGCAACCTTTAATCCCTCCTTCCTAACAACTTCACATTCCTTAAGCAATACCTCAATGCTTTTCACATACCCATCAAAATTCATTTCAAAACCTAAATTTTTTGGTGATAGACCAACCAAAACCATGAACCAACCATTAACATCTTTGAATTTCTTTGCAATGGTTTTAGCACCTAAGCCTTTAATAGGATTTGTATGTAGATGCCCATCTGCAAAAAGCATTCTCAAGGTATCACCTACATCAGAAGTCCGTATAAGCAAGGTTGTTCTGGATTTTTAGGTAATTTGCCTCATGAAACAAAAATAAGGTTTATTATATTCATATGTTCAGCTGAGGATAAAGCAATCATCAATCATATCGGCTCTTCTTCATCATGCTTTGGTTACAACATTAAAGCTCTACTGCTTTCCGAGCTCCTCTTCAGTTTTCCTCTTCTTAACAGCTCTGTCAAATATTATCCAGTTCCTGTACCATTCCTCATTTTCTCTTCGTAGCAATTCTAAAATCATTTTGGTCAAATCTCTAGCGTTAATCTCATTAACATTTTGCTCTAATAGTTTTGCTTCAACAATTTTAGCTATTTTTCTTGCAGCATCTACTGTTGCACCAGCCTTTAAGCAACTAACAACTATCTTTTCAGGTATGAATTCTTCTTTAGATCCATCCCTTTTTACAACTGTAATACCCAATTTTTTCCACCCGTGAATATTTAGAGAATTTTTAAGCATTATAAATTTTTCAAAACATTGTGAGAAAATTGGACAAAGTAAATATAATACTTGTTTCCGGTCTTTTGACGTATGATTCGGGAAAGACATGGTTTGCAATAGGTTTAGCCAAGAGTATTTTAGAGAAAGGTTATGGTGTAGCAGTTTTCAAACCTGTTGCAGGTCACAATCTATGGAGTCAATACAAGGTCTTTCAATATAGTATGAGAGCTAAGATGCTTTTGGGCGAAGATGTTGTTAAATATACCTCGTATTTAAAACTAGGTGATAAACCACAGATTATGAATCCTATTGATATAATGTTAGCGCCTCCTGATCCAACGAGATACATATTAAATAGAAATCTGATTACCTATCTAGAGGATTTGAGTAACCAGTTTAGACAAATGGTATTGGCAAGATATAGCAATTGCGAGTATGGCACATCAAAACACTACATCTTTAGATCTAATGTAGCAAAATTATCGCCCCATATCCAGAGAATTGTAGAGGAGTTTTCGATTATTGTTGAAGCAGAGGATGCAAGCGCTGAAGACTTTATTGCAAAGCTGAGATCTGCTAGCGTCGAAGAGGATCTTAATAAATGTTTATTGAAATTGCTGCAAGGAAAGAACTTCGTCATAGTGGAATCTTTTAATGATGCCCTAACGCCATACATCAAATTACTAGATAAGGTAACGAGAATCTTTATTGTTATGCCAACGGCTGTCGCTATTTACAATGATATTGCGAAGGTAAAGAACATTATATTCGAGAACATCAAGAGATTTAGTGAGGCAGGTCTAAGGACATATAATATTCTTCAACATCTACCTCCCGATAATATTTTGAGTTTAAGGCCTAGAGCAAGTGAAATAGAGTATGACAGTGTATTCGAAGAATTGATAAAAATATTGTTTAGTTAATTTTCGATATCAATGAATCTCATGCAAAAATCTTATTAACCTAGATAGAAATTGGGCATATGCTAGATCCTCTAGAGATTCTACAATCATCTCAGCCTCGTATATATCTCTTCCCATGCCAATAACACCGTGCTTCTCAAGGACTATTGCATTACAGCCAGTAGCAGATTTTTCACCTACAAGTCTTGCAAGTGCTTCCGTACCTGGCTCCACATAAGGAATATATTCAATCCTTTTTATGAATATCATAACCTCAGAAAGCAAAGACTCATCAAGTCTTAGACCAGCAATTGAGTATGCCACGGTTATAGGGTTATGAGCATGAATAACGGCATTTATGTCAGGTCTAGCCTTGTATATGGCTACATGAAACCTCCACTCACTTGATGGTTTTCTAGAACCTTCAACAACATTCCCATTCAAATCAATCTTAACAAGATCATCTACTTTAAGACCGCCTTTGAACACTCCTGATGGAGTAATCCAGACATAGTTTGTTCCAGCAATTCTAATACTTGCATTACCAGATAAGGCGGATACTAAACCCCTTCTATACAAGTTTCTCATAACATTGACTATATCCTCCTTAATCTTCTCCTCATTATAGACAAGGCTTGGCATAGATAGGACAACCAAGATGATACGACTTTCTTAAAATATAAAAGTTAGGATATATAAAATTATTATCAAATATACTTTTACCACATATAAATAGAGCAATTACACCATCAAAAACATGGTTAAAAATAAAAGGTTTTCAATATACACAATAAATTGAATGTAGTTTAGTTTTCAGAATGCAATCTCCATCTATTGGATACATCATATTACTTTGTGCGGAAAATGGATCATCTTCTTAATTCGGCTTTAGAGAATTCTTGATAGGTGTCTTCAGATGGGTAACCGCCACATCATCTTTCATTGCTCCCCGAAAAGTTCATCATCATAAAGGATATAGAAACAACATTGTCTTTATTAAGTGAAAACAGTATTACCTTATAAGCTTTTGGATTTTCATTAGGAGATTTTCTAGTATGTATTGCTTCTTTTTCTTTGTGTAAATGAAAGTCTTATTCCTGTTATCACTATGTCGCTGTTAAATATGTGTGTTGCTACAGCAATAATCACAATGCATGTTATTATCGAGGATGTAAGTGAGATTACCACAAGTTGTATTGCGTTAGATAGTTTTGCTATGGCAAGAACATATATCATTGGTGCGACTAAAACGCCGTATAAAATTGATGTTGTAATATTAAGTGGTATGGAAATGAATAGAGTTGCAATGCCAAATCCGAAATATAGAAGCGTTATCGGCATTGCTAAAACTCCTGCTGTCCTCTCATCAGATGATATAGAGCCTATCAAGACTCCTATAGCGCCACTGTATATCAATCCTATGATAAGTGATATTATTACGAAAACTATGAAATCAGATGTGAAGATGGTCAAGTTAAATGATGTTGCAAATAGATTTGGTTCACTAGCTATGGGTTGCGAAATTTGGGCTATCATAAAAAACATTGCTAGGAAATATATAAAACCTGTTACAAAAGCCATGACGACAGAGCCAATGATTTTTGCAATTACTATATCTCTTCTTGGTATTGGCTGAGAAAGAAGCATTTCAAATGCCTTTTCAACCTTCTCTATAGCTGTGATGCTAGTAGCAGAAGATGTTGTGAGACCCATCATAAAAGACAGAATGAAAATTAGTGCTGTGACTACCTGAATATAGCTATTTATTTGTTGTGTGCTCAACACCTTCCCGAAAGCAACTATATTTTGGTTTATGATAACAGGTCTTTCTTGGGGTATTGAAATATTGTTTAAAATGCTCAGTGCTTGTGTAATAGTCTTTGACAATATTGATGCAATTGTTTGAAGGATCCCAGTCTTTGCTTGTATACTTATTTGAGAGAAATCATTTATTTTGGCATAGCCCCATATCATAGCAGGCCTCCCCACAGTTGCATTATCTGTGAAACCTCTTGGAAGTACTATAACGTACGAACTCTTGTTCAATGCAAGGTCAATAGACGAGTAAACCTTAATCCCACCACCTAAAGACGCATTCAGCCTATTTATTAGAAGTTCCACAAACTGATTATTCTCCTCAGTCACAACCCCAACATCTAGTCTCGTTGTTTCCTGCACAGCTTGAGAAATACCTGCTCTAGTAACCCCTCCAATGAATCCGTAAAAGAAGAATATGAACATTAGCGATGCTATAAAAGCAGGGTTCTTAATCATTGCTTTGATCTCTCTTATAACGAGTTGTCCAAGAGGCATAACCCACTCCTCAGTAGCGTCAATCTATAGAATTATTGAACTAAAAAATAAATCTACATGAGCTTTGTGAAGCAGTTTTTTACTAAATAAAACGGATATAAAATTAATTAATTGAATATGTTATAGAGCTTTTTCTGAAACAATCTTTTCTATAGTTTCTATATAGTTCCTTACCTTTTCAGGCAAGTCACTTATATCTATGGTTGCAAATCCCCTCACCAATGCTGAAATAGCTTCGTCCCTAGAAAAACCTTTGCTAATAAGATAGTTTATCTCATCTTCTGCAAGTCTCCCTATAGATGCTTCATGGGTTAAGATCACATCGGGATGTTTAGCTATGAGCTCTGGAACTGTTTGTATAAGCGAGTTGTTTGACATCATAAGACCTCTACAATCAATATGACCTTTGCCCATTCTCCCACCAGTGATTTGAGCTCTCATAACAATTTTTGACTCATCCCTTGCGATAGCTCTTGAAACAAGTTCTGCCGATGCCCCATCTCCCTCTATATATGCTGCACTACCAACATCTATATCAGAATCCTCCAAGCCAAGTAGAATAGATGCTAAGAACGCCTTTGCATTACTTGAGAGATAAACCTTTGGATAAGTCTGAAGTGTTTTAACCTTCGATATATTGACATAGTATGATATGTACTCCCCCTCTTCATCAACACTAACAACAGTTCTTGGCCTTACATGAGCAACTTTATTCCAGGAATGCACCATCACAAATCTGAGCTTAGCCTTTCTACCAACAAAGAACTCTGATATACCGACATGAAGTCCTAGAACCTCTGGAGCGATTGTGCAACCGGTGTAGACAGTTGCTTCAGCACCGTCCTCAACAACAACAATGTTATGCGGTGCTTGAAGGCCTTTATAACTCATATACAAGCAAGCCATTATAGGTTCGTCAACTTTACTGCCTTTCTTAACTCTTATGAAATACCCTCCCCTACCTCTAAGATAAGCTAAAGCCGTAAATTTATCTGTAGATGGGTCAACAAGCCTCCAAGCAAATTCCATTGCCTCATCAGGTTTCTGCTCGATGAAATCCTCAATCCTATACACCTCAACACCAGGGATTCTACTCAAATACTTAAAGTAGCTTTGATCAACTTGAATGTACAAGGCATTCGCATTTAAGTTAACCCCAACTTCCTCAGCTTTAGATACATCAAGAAGACCCTTAGATATACTTTCAACTTCCCCAAGTTCAAGATACTGGGATATATCTATGTCTAGACCATATGGAGACGGCTTATCCAGTGCCTTTAATGCCTTTTCTCTTAATTTGCTATGCCAATCCTTTAAATCCATGCTTCATCACCTTGTATAACAAGTTTTCATCTCCACAAGTAGAAACGGTTCCATTGATCATTATGCACACCCTGCTAGGCTCTATAAATCTTGTTATAAAGGCTGAGTGGGTGACTATAATAATTGATCTAAATGGAGACTCTTCAACCAATTTTTTCAAACCCTTTGCAATAATTTCTATAGAATCCACATCAACACCTGTGTCAGGCTCATCAACTAAGGCGATCTTGGGTTTTTGTGCAAGAAGTGTGGCTATCTCAACTCTTTTTAATTCACCCCCAGAAAAGCCTTTACCAAACTCTCTATAAAGTAGATGCTCTATAGACATTTCCCTTGCAATCTCATATACATCACATTTATTCTTCTTACAAAGTAAGGATAGTAGGTCAAAAACCTTTATGCCTAAGAGCTTTGGAGGTATTTGATGACCTATTGCAATACCCTTGGCAACCCTATACTCAATTGGCTTGTCAGTCAAATCTTCACCTTCGAAAATAATCTTACCAGAAGATATGCTGTATCCAGGATAACCAATGATAGCCCTTAAAAAAGTTGTTTTCCCCGCACCATTAGGACCTAAGAGAAATACTACATCATTTTCATAGACATCTAAACTAGCACCTCTAACGACAAGCCTTCCTCCAGATACCACGTTCAAGCCTCTAATGCTAAACACAGTATCCATATGATCACCGGTCTCTAGAGAGTAGATTGATACCTTAAATACGCATTTTATGGAAAATTTTAGTCATTCTTTACATGAAGTTATTTCTACGGAATATAAATAAGCTCATTATGAGAACAGATATAAGCTAGAAAAATGCTGAGAAAATATAAATCGATGATTGTGACAAACAGCCATTTTTTATGTGAACATTGGGAAGATAAATCAAAGTATTGCATATTAACAATATAAAAAACTTTTTATTTTGGGCTAAATATGCAAATAATGAATTAAAGACCATGTTTAAAATATTTCGCTATATAGGTGGTAATTAATGGCTACTGCAAAGCAGGTTTATTTAGCTAAAAAACTTGAGGAAAAATATGGTGCTATAGGCAGTGTTGCAGGGAGGTACTTAGAAGCTGGGCTATCAATAGAGATAAAGCATCCAACGAGATATGGACCAATACATATTGTGGCTAGAGGAGGTAAGAGTATTTATGCAATAGAAGTTGTGGATAAGCCGGAAAAACTAAGTTTAGATGTAATAAGAAACTTGGTTGAAAAGGCAAAGACAATAAAGGCAAAGCCTATATTGGTCTTGTACTCCAATGCTATTAGCATTAGTGATGAGATATACAAGTTCTGTATAGATAATGGTATAAAAATTAAATTATTTAGAAGTGGTAGGAAATAGCAAGGTAGCAAAACTATGGCACATGAGATCAATGAGGACCTGATCCGCAATTCTATACTAAATGTTGCAAACCTGATGACGGTCTCCGCCATAACAGCTCCCAAGGCAAGAGGCGTTGACAACATCGTAGTCAAGGTTATAAGCGATGAGAAGCAGATTGAGTTGCTAGCTAAGAAAATGGAGGAGCTGGCCAAGGAATACGGGGAGTTCTTCTCCAGAGATGCAAATAATGTTAGGAGGAGCGTGGCCGTGGTTCTAATAGGATGTAAGAATGTTAAAATGGGATTGAAAACACCATCAAAATGGGCGTTAGATGCTGATACTGTGTGTAGCTTGGTTAACCTTGGCATAGCCATAGGATCAGCTGCAAAGATAGCGTCTATGTTGAACGTCGATAACAGGATAATGTTTAGCGTTGGTGTAGCAGCCCAAGAGCTCGAACTCATAGAAGCAGATTACGTGTTTGGAATACCACTTTCTGCATATCCAAAGAACATATACTTTGATAGGACGTGGTCTCCGCTGAAAACTTCATAGAGATAGGTGAAAATGGATCTTGTGATAATAGTCCAATACGCTATTATATTTATAATGTCTTTTCTACCCATATCTGAGGTGAGAGGGGGTATATCACTATCATTCCTTTACTTTCATAATGACTTTGGCAAACTGGCACTGGGGGTCACGGCCTCGATCATAGGAAATCTTCTTGTGGCTCCATTTGTTCTATATCTATTAAAATACATTGATGCTTTTATAAGAAATTCTAGATTGGTTCCAGAGAAAATCAGAAGGGCATATACATGGGTTATAAAATATGCTGAGAGAAAAAGCAAAAGCTTTGAAAAATACGAGATGTTGGGACTTGCAATATTTGTTGCTATACCCCTTCCAGCAACTGGTGCTTGGACAGCATCGCTCATAGCATTCTTGTTAGGAATGAATAGGAAAAAAGCCTTGATATCAATAGAAGCAGGGGTTCTTGGGGCATCAGCAATAGTGCTGATAGCGTGTTTATTGGGCTTAGCAATACTTAAAAAATTGTTTCTCATACCATAAAATAGATGATGAGTCCTAGACCAAGCCAATAGGTGACGAATCTCCGTTTTCTGACTAAAAGCACATTACCATTTAATTATTCTCTGATTATAAGAAGCTGTGACGAGAATTTACTTGCTGTGTATAAACTCAATAGTTTAAACCTTAAATAGTGAATAAATGAGGTATTCTAACTGGTGTTTTCAATGGTTGAGGATAAGACGTTTGAGGAAAGAATATCAAGAAGCATAATAAGGAATACGATGCTTGATCTGCTTAGGTTAACAAGTGTTGATGTGGTGATTGTTGGTGCAGGCCCATCCGGTATGGTTGCCGCAAAATATATTGCTGATAAGGGCTACAAGGTGATAGTCTTAGAGAGGAGGCTTAGCTTTGGTGGTGGTATAGGTGGTGGAGGCATGCTATTCCATAAAATAGTTGTCGACGAGTCTGCCATTCCAATTCTAAAGGATTTTAATATTAGGTTTCAAAAAGATGAAGAAGAGAATCTATATGTTTTAGATTCATCAGAACTAATGGCTAAGCTAGCTACTGGTGCTATTGATGCTGGTGCAAAGATCATTAATGGTGTGCATGTGGAGGATGTTATTTATAGGGAGAATCCTCTGAGGATAACTGGAGTTGTAATTCAATGGAGTGCAGTGGTGTTATCAGGTCTTCATGTAGATCCTCTATTCATAAGATCGAAGGCCGTAGTTGATGCTACTGGACACGATGCTGAGGTTCTTAAGATAGTGGCTAAGAAGATACCCGAATCTAACATTGTTTTACGTGGAGAGAGGTCAGCATATTCAGAGTTGTCGGAGAGGATTGTTGTCGAAAAAACAGGTGTAGTTTTGCCAGGACTTTATGCAACAGGGATGTCTGTAGCAGCGCTATATGGCTTGCCTAGGATGGGACCAATATTTAGTTCAATGTTGCTGTCCGGCAAGAAGGTGGCTGAAATTATTGTTAGAGATCTGAAATCGATGTAGCATAGCAAAAAAGTGTTTTTAGAATATCTAATGCATTTCTAAACCTTTCTAATCTTTTTGAGGTACTCTATAATTCCACCTGCCAATAGTATCTCTAGCGCCATTCCGCTTAAACCTTTGCATAAAACCTTCTTAGAATTGTTTATTGTAACCTCGCCAGACACTAGATCAATTCTTATAGAGTCCCCATCTCTAACCTCCTTTGATATTCCTGGGCATATGATGACGGGCAAGCCATTGTTTATGGCATTTCTATAGAATATCCTTGCAAAGGATTCTGCTACAACAGCCTTTACACCAGCCGCCTTGATGGCTATGGCCGCCTGCTCTCTTGAAGATCCCATTCCAAATACCTTACCAGCAACTATTATAGCGCCATTGGCTTTCTTATGGAATTCAGGGTCTATAGACTCAAAGACGTGTTGTGCAAGGTACTGTGGATCAGTGTATTTCAGATGTTTCGCTGGTATAATAACATCTGTGTCTATCTTATCACCAAGTTTTATAACCCTTCCCTCGATTATCATATCACATCACCTGGTTCAACAATCTTGCCACTCACAGCTGTTGCTGCAGCTATAGCAGGGCCTGAGAGATATATTTTTGCTTGAGGACTACCCATTCTACCAACAAAGTTCCTATTTGATGTCGAAATAACAACCTCGCCAGGAGCTGCGATGCCGAAGTGTCCTCCTATGCAAGGACCACACGTTCCATATGTTACTATACAACCTGCTTCCACAAGGGTTTGTATGTAGCCCAGTTCCATAGCCTTTCTAAACACGTTCCAAGATGCTGGAATGGCTATACATCTTGACTTCACTTTTTTCCCCTTCATTATCTTTGCAGCTATCTCAAAATCTGACAGTCTACCATTGGTGCATGAACCTATGAATACGTAGTCAACCTCTGTACCCCACACATCTCTAACACTCTTAACATTATCAACACTGTGTGGGGCGGCTACAAGGAAATCGACTTTATCGAGTTCTATAGTGTACTCATCTACGTACTCGGCATTTGGATCAGGAGTTATAGTTTTGGGTTCAAAGCCTCTTTCCATCTTCACATAGTTCACGGTTACAGAGTCTGGTACAAACATCAGTGTATCGGCATTCATCTCTATACCCATATTAGCCACAGTCACCCTATAATCCATTGGAAAGCTCTGCGGGTTGTCGACAAAGACCTCTATCGACATGCCATTGAAATAGTCTGCTTTAAAAACCCTCAAGATCTCCAGTGCCACTTCCTTGCCCGTGCGCCACTCTTTAAGAGCTCCTGTAAGCTTTATTTTGAATGGTTGTGGAACAGTGAGCCAGGTTTTACCAGTTAAGACAATTGCTGCGATATCGCTTGCCCCAAGGCCTTGGGCAAATGCCCCTAGCGCACCAGATGTTGTTGTATGGCTATCAGCCGCCATAACAACTTGTCCAGGTAAAACATACTTTTCTATCAACACCTGGTGAAGAATTCCAAAGCCTACGTCATGAAAGTTTTTAACTCCATGTTTCCTAGCAAACAACCTTATATTTTGCTGAATTTCAGCGCTTCTAACATCTGGTGGCGGAACAAGGTGGTCAAAAGCTATGACAAGCGAATCAATATTGTGTATCTTTACATTGCCTGTTTTTTCCATAACCTCTATGACATGGTATCCTGTTAGATCATGAAAAGCTACAACATCTACGGTAACCTCTATAACATCACCAGGAGATACTGCTCTTCCCGACGCCCTCTCTAAGATTTTTTCTGTAAGGGTCTTACCCACCATCTATGCACCAAGCAAAGTATTTTTGAACGCAAAATAAAAGCTTAAAATATTATTGTACACCATAAACATTTTTAATCACATCCAAAATGATCAGAGGTTATATTAGATACACGTTGACATGACAACTATTCTCTATAAACAGAAAGAAGATTAAGACAAGAAAATCATATATCTCAGCATCCTCTTTATCGAAAATGCATAAGTTCACAGCCTGAATCTCTTCGACTGTTTTGAACCCCTCTTTTCCCAGTCAACAGTGACTTTCTTCTTTACACCTTTAACCATATTAACATAGTTTATCGCAGATAATGCTGCTATAACCCCTGAGGCAGTAGCTATTATAGCTTGCTTATATGGGGTGTTGCTTGCAATGTCTCCTGCAGCGAAGAGACCAGGTGTTTTGGTTGCCCCTAGGCTATCCACAGTGATTTCGCCTTTTTCTGTAGTGTCTACATATTGTTTTAGAAAGTCTATTCTTGTTTCAAAACCTATTTCAACGAATAGTGCATCTACTGATAGTTCTACCTTCTCAACCCCCCTTCTAATAACAACCTTTTCTAGTTTTTTATCACCGTTTATCTCCTCAACAGTGTAACCCTCAAAGACCTTTACATTGCCAAACTTCTTTGCATAGTCTATGCTGTGGTCGTTCTGATAAGGTACAATATAATACACCTCTTTAGCTAGTGGTGCAAGCAACCCAATGTTTTCAACACCTTTCTCGCCGAAGCTTACCAATGCAACAGTCTTTCCCTTATATAGTGGAGCATCACAGATAACACAATAGCTCAGCCCCTTACCAACAAAAGAATCTTCGTTGCTTAGACCAAGCTTTCTGGGGGCCTTTCCACATGCTGCAATAACAGCTATAGACCTTATGACTAAGCCTTTCTTTGTTCTTGCTACAAAGAACCCATTGGTCTTCTCCAGACTGACAACCTCATCGATTATGATCTCGGCATTAAATGAAACAGCTTGTTGCTGTATCTTCAGAACCAATTCTATGCCTGGGGCTGGATCGAAACCAGGGTAATTCTCTATTATGCTTGCATATGAAAGCTGGCCGCCGATATCAAGGGCAACAACAGTTACCTTCAGGTTTTGTCTAGCGATGTAAAGAGCAGCTGAAAGCCCTGCTACACCACCACCAATCACTAAAACATCTGTGTTTATCTCCCTCTCCTCAGCACCAAAATCTCTTTCCACAGATTACACCTCTACTGAATCGACTATATATTGTTATAATGAGGCTTATAAGCATACCCATGTTTAAAGACAGCGTCAACCCCTCTTAATGTTCATAAAAATTTATTTTAAGTCAAGTCACAATATATCTAGATTGGAAATGATCGGCATAATTCTTGCAGCTGGCTATGGAACTAGATTGCATCCCATAACACTTGAAATGCCTAAAACAATGATTGAACTGGAACCTGGCGTATCTATTCTAGATTATATAGTAAGTGCATTTAAAGATGTTGGAATTTCTGAGATATATGTTGCTACAAGAAAAGAGGTCTCGCATTTCTTTTTGAAGAGAGATGACGTAAAGGTTCTTGTTGTAGATGTTAAGGAGGGTGATGGAAATCTCTGGACACTCTACCAAGCAATTTCTAGTCTGAAGTCTATGGGCATAGAAGATGATATCGTACTTTCCATGTCTGATCATGTATATGAATACGCTACTATTAGAAAACTTGTTAAGGCGGCTAGAAACTCCTCAAAGCTCTATATATGCCTAGATAGGCTGATCCGAGGAAGAGACGCTGTTGAAGGCCTTAAAATAGTTGTTGATGGTAATACAGTTGTTTTATCAGGTAAAAATATACCGCCTTATAGCGGGATAGACGCTGGACTATTTTTTATACCCAAATCCATTTTTCCATATATAGAAAAGACTGTTTTAGAGAAGGGTAGAAAAGCAACTTTGTCTGACATGATCAATGCTTTGGTTAAGGAGAACCTTGTTGGATATGTTGATGTCTCAGGCTATCTTTGGCAAGATGTAGACACTCTCGAAGACGTTGAAAGGGTTAGGAAACTCTATTGGAAGATACTGTCAAGAAACCTTGTAAAGGATAGTGATGGTGTTGTGTCAAGGTATATCAACAGGAGGATATCTACAGCAATAAGTATCAGTATGTATAAAGCTAGGGTTTTCATACATCCAAACATATTAACAGTTATAGTGTTTATCATAGGTGTTGCAGCATCGATATTGCTGTTTGCTGGACATGGTATTGTCGGAGCCCTTCTAGCTTTGCTATCATCTATACTGGATGGTGTGGATGGCGAAGTCGCTCGTTTATACAATGCTAAATCTAGATTCGGCGCAATGCTAGATACATTGCTTGATAGAATAGTTGATGTGCTACTACTATCTGCAGTATTTTATCAGATGATGCAAGGCTCTATCCAGCTAAGCAACACAATGCTTACTGTATATGTACTGTTATACGCCTTGTCACTACTAGGCTCAATATATATTAGCTATATCAGTAATGTTATAGAGGATAAAGAGTATGTGGCTCA
Organism: Ignisphaera sp.; assembly: GCA_038735125.1. Classification (NCBI taxonomy): domain Archaea; kingdom Thermoproteati; phylum Thermoproteota; class Thermoprotei; order Desulfurococcales; family Desulfurococcaceae; genus Ignisphaera; species Ignisphaera sp. The sequence continues at coordinate 63,228 of JAVYNU010000003.1, read as the reverse complement.
TCTTAGAAACCAGTTTCCATGGGCAACAAGAGATGTAAGAATATTTGTTCTGGCACTTGCCACAATTTTCAAAGCCTATGAATATGGCTTAATGTATATAGCTTTTTCGAGCTGGACCTTCATAGCTAGGTCGATAGTACACAGTTTCAAAAGTGAAGCAAAGGCAAGGTCAAAGCTGTTTGCGTTACTCACTAGTAGACGTCAGATTAAGCCCTATATAGAAAAGCCAATTGCGGTATTGATTGAGGAAACAGCATTATATCTGTTGCTTCTAGCAATTCTGATACCCTTAACAGATACTGCTTTAGTTAAAATCAACGACTATGTTGAGCTTGGTGCAAAAAGTCCATACCTTCTTCTATGGGAATTTATAGCATCTATAGAGATAGCTACAATAGTTTATCTATTCTACAAATTCATGAAAGAGCTTATCACAATTTTAACAACACTCAAAAATAAGGTGGTTGAGAAGTTATGGATTACTCCAACTGTTTATCAAAGAATTATTAAAAGAGGTCTTATACTAGCCCTAATCATGTTATCTACATACCCAGTAAACTATGCCATGGCATTAGCTGGTGTAGAAAAAGAAATCAGGGATCTCAGCAACTATATACTTATGATAATAACATTTGTTGCAGCAGCAATGCTCTTACTAGATATTGCCAAAGCATTTGAACATATAATTAGAGGCTATATTCTAAAGAATAGAAATTGACTGTATTTAACCTACACTCCAATAAATTTGTTATTTTACGAGATAGGCACTGTTATGTCTTCTATGCTACTCCAGAACATCTTCATATCTTTTATGTCGTTGGTGTCTATAGAGAACTTTGATAGACTTTTGGCAAATTCTAGTCCGAGTCTATGGTCTAGTATGATTGGTATGACTAGATCTGTTGCATATCTTCTAATCCTATAGTCTTTTTCTGGTGCATAGCCAGTTGTTATTACCAAGTCAATTCTATTGTTTATCATATATTCGATGACTGTGGGCTCTGGAGTTGTGTCAGCGTTTTTAACAGGCATAGTCTCTATCGTAATGGTTTTGTATCCCATATCGCTAAAGATTTTAGCTGTGTCTTCAAGTTCCTTAAACTGTTTTTGAAGTGGATTATATATCAAAACCATATTGCCTTTTGAAGGCAACTTGTTTCCAGATACGCTAAGCCAACTCAATATAAGCGCGTTTTCAAAGTTTCTAGAAATTGTAGCAACTTCGCCAACGCTTCTCATCTCAGGCCCCAGAAATGGGTATGCACCTCTTAGCCTCGCCCACGAGAATTGAGGAGATTTAACTCCAAACCATTTAGGCACTAGCAAATTGAACTTATTTTCATATATAGTAGACTCTATTCTGCCTAGTAGCGACGCCTCGACAGCGGCTCTCATGAGGTTATATCCTGTGACCTTGCTTGTGAATGGCATTGATCTGCTTGCTCTCAAGTTCAATTCGATTACATATATATTTCCATCTTTATAGAGCATCTGTAAATTGTATGGACCTTTAATATTTAGAACCTCGTTTAATCTCATAGCAATTCTACAAGCCTCTACAACAACGTTCTCAGGGAGCGTTCTATAAGGTATAGACATTGTGGCGTCGCCACTATGAACACCAGCATATTCTACATGTTCTATGACAGTTCCTATAGCTGTCTTTCCATCTCCAACAGCATCAATCTCAAATTCTATTGCACTGTCTATAAACTTTGATACAACAACAGGGTATTTCGGCGATATCTTTGCAGCTCTTGTTATATAGTCTATAAGCTCTTTTCTATTCCATGCAATATTCATTGCAGATCCACTTAACACGTAGCTTGGTCTTATAAGGACTGGATAGCCAACATCTTCAGCAAACTTGACGACTTCATTAACATTTGATGCCTCTATCCATGGAGGTTGCTTAATGTTTAATTCATCAAGTAGCTTGCTAAACAAGGCTCTGTTTTCAGCTCTATGAACACTGTAGCCAGCTGTGCCAAGTAGTGGCAAACCTCTTTTCTCTAACTCCCATGCAATGTTATTAGATATTTGCCCTCCTAGAAATGCTACAATACCCTTTGGCTTTTCAACATCATATATATCCATAACCCTTTCAACAGTTATTTCATCGAAGTATAGCTTTTCATTCATATCCCAGTCTGTTGAAACGGTCTCCGGATTGTAGTTAACCACTATAACCTCATAGCCAAGCTTTCTGGCCTCGTCAGCGTAAGATACGATGCTCCAATCAAACTCGACACTAACACCTATCCTGAATCCTCCAGCGCCGAGAACCATTATCTTAGGTTTTGAACTGTCAAATGAGATGTCATGCTCCCATCCATTATACGTTACATACAGATAATTGGTTTGTGCAGGCCACTCAGCAGCAAGAGTGTCTATCTGCTTCACAACAGGCTCTATACCAAGTCTCTTTCTAAGTCTTCTAATCTCATCTGGATCCATATTCAATGCTTTTGCAAGTTGTTCGTCACTGAAGCCAAGCCTCTTACCCTCTGCTATTATACTTGCAAGAGTTTTTTCATCGATGTTAGACAAACTTCTAAGTTTCTTCAAATTCTCGTAAAACTCTACAACAATTTTTATCTGCTTCAAGAAGTGTTTGTCTATCCCAGTCAGCTCATATATTGTATCAACATCAACGCCATGTTTAAATGCCTTTGCAATCCATATTGGCCAATACGGCTCCCTCCTTCTAATCCTCTCTAATACATAGCTAAGTGATATGGTATCATCCTCATATATCCTTCCACCAACAAGGCCGGGCTCGCCAATGTCGAGCATTCTCAAAGCTTTCTGTATTGCCTCTAGAAACGTTCTTCCAATTGCCATAACCTCTCCAATGCTCTTCATTTCTGTTCCAAGCGATCTTTCAACATATGGGAACTTGTCCAAATCCCATCTAGGAATCTTTATCACAACATAGTCTAGGCTTGGCTCAAAACATGCTGAAGTCTTGCCTGTAACCTTGTTCAGGACCTCGTATAGTTTATATCCAAGCGCAAGTTTCGCAGCTATATATGCTAGTGGATACCCAGTAGCCTTGCTGGCTAGGGCACTGCTTCTCGACATTCTCGGATTGGTTTCTATAACATAGGCTTCTTCACTATTCCAAGGGTTTAGAGCGACCTGGACATTCCCCTCGCCCACAAGCATAATAGCTCTTTCAGTGGCTATAGATAGGTTTCTAGATAGCTGATACTCAAAATCTGTAAGTGTTTGACAAGGCGCTATAACAATTGACTCTCCTGTGTGTACACCCATTGGATCGAGATTCTCTAGACATGCCACAGCAGCTACATTGTCATAAGCGTCTCTAACAACCTCGAACTCGATTTCTTTCCAATGATGGAGATACTTTTCAATAAGCACTTCACCAATTTCTGATTGTGCAAAAGCAGCTCTGAGCTTCTTCACAAGCTCTTCTTTTCTCCAGGCAACAAAACTCCCAGCTCCCCCAAGATTGAAACTAACCCTAACCATGACTGGGTATCCCATCTCTTCTGCTATTTTAGTAGCCTCCTCTATGGATGTTGCAGCTTTGCTTGGTGGAATAGGTATGCCGTGTCTAAGCATGGTTTCTCTAAATAATGATCTAGATAAAGCTCTTCTAACACCCTCTATCGGTGTTCCCAAAACCTTCACGCCATATTTCTCGAGAACTCCATCATCATGCAGTTTTACGCCAATGCTCAGAGCTCTCTGGCCTCCAAAACCTATGAGAATTCCATCGGGTCTTTCAATCTCTATAACCTTTGCAACATACTCTGGTTTTAGGGGGAGCAGATAAACCTTGTCAGCAAACTTATAGCTTGTCTGGATTGTTGCTATATTTGGGTTGATCAGGATGGTCTCTATACCCTCCTCTTTCAATGCCTTTAAAGCTTGATTACCACTATAATCGAATTCCGCGGCCTCGGCAATCTTGATAGCGCCAGAGCCTATCACAAGAACCTTCTTAGCCGCCTCCATGATTCAACACCATCTTTTTGAATTTTTCAAAAACCCATGTAGTGTCATGGGGCCCTGGGCCACCCTCTGGATGAAACTGTGTTGCAATTACAGGCAACTTCTTGTGTATGACTCCTTCAACTGACTTGTCATCTATATTCTTGAACCATAGGATCAAATCTGACTCTTCTAAGCTCTTCTCGTCAACTGCATAACCATGGTTCTGTGTAGTTATGTAGCTTTTGCCAGTTAGTACGTCAACAACGCCTTTGTTCGGTCCTCTATGACCATATCTAAGCTTATATATCTTAGCTCCGAGTGATAAGGATATGAGCTGAAGGCCAAGGCATATTCCAAGAACTGGCTTACCAGATTCAACAATTTCTCTAACAGTTCTGATCTGATCAACTAGAATAGCTGGGTTTCCAGGGCCATTACTGACAACAATTCCATCAGCATTGTCAAGTAATTCGTCTGCCTTGGACCAGCATGGATACCTAACAACCTTGAAGCCATATCTTAGCAGCCATCTCAAAATGCCATATTTTAAGCCACAGTCAAGAACAGCTATCTTTGCCACAGGTTTAGTCAGAGGCTCATACTCAATTACTGTTTTGGGTGAGACAACATAGGCAAAGTTCTTGGTGTCGTATCTCTCAGCCGTTTTCAGTTTCTTTTCTAGTTCCTCCCACGAAACCTCTTCGCTCTCTGGGAAAGTTGCTATAACACCCATCATAACACCCTGTTCTCTAATCTCCTTAACCAAGGCTCTTGTATCAACTTTGTACATGCCAGGGACATCGCTCTTCAAAAGCCATGTATGTAAATCGTATATGCTTAGATAGTGGTTTGGCGGAGGCAATTCAGAGACTATGAACCCCTCAACCTGTATTCTATCAGATTCATAGTTTAGCGGAACACCACAGTAGCTATGCGCTTTTGTTGGAACTCCATAGCATCCAACCATTGGATGTGTCCACAGAAGGATTTGCCCAGCATAGCTAGGATCGGTCAAAGCCTCTACATAACCTGTCATGCTTGTTGAAAATACGACCTCTCCTACTCTAGTTCCTTCAGCGCCAAAGCCACATCCTTCTACAGCATCACCATTTTCAAGTAGCAAACGGCTACGTAGTCCTGTATCGCATTTCAGATGCTTAATTGTCTTAATCCGCAATAACCCTCACCTACATTTTTCAAAATTAGCTTAAAAGTATTGAGGTACACTTCTCAATTGCTAGTGAAACATTCTTAATGTTACTTCTGTCTCTTTCAAGTCTTGTCCAAGCATCTTCAAGCATTTTCTTTATGTTTATTTCCACAGGTTTATTCTTAATCATGTTCCAAATATTTTCGAACGTTAAGTTGAAATGTGATAGAACTTTTGATATGCATACAGAATCTATTGATCCACAATCTTTAAACAATTTAGCGAGATTCAAATAAACCTCTCGTGCCGGTCTCCCGCTGGCTAGGGCAACGTATTCAACTAGATCACTGCTCCAACAGGGTTTGTCCTCGATAAACTTTTGAACAAGGTTTTCATCGATGGATAAACCATTTATAAAATCTTTGATAATATTCAATGTTTTTTGAACAATGTCGATAGACTGCATCACCACATTATTTATTTCTTGAAAGTCTAGGTTATAGCCATAGGGAAGACCCTTATATATCGACTGCGCTCCAAATGCCAGACCACAAACTTTTGCTGCGTTAGCTCTCACAATTTCCATTGTAACGAGATTTCTTTTGTGGGGCATAATGCTACTAGTTGCAATATGTTCAACTGGAACCTTCAACGCATTTGATATAAGACTATTTAGAAATATCATATCCTCTGCTAACCTACTTAACTCAAGCATTAGAAGCGATAGTGTGTTTAGATAATGGAGTATAAAAAGCCTTGAACCAGTTGAATAATATGGCGGAATCGGGGAAGAATCGAGACAAAGCATAGCTCCAACACTTTCCCTATCTAGGTTTATGACACTCCCACTGGCAGCGCCAGAGCCAAGTGGGTTTTCTCTCAACAGATCTAGACCTTGGTAAAGAAGTTTCCAGATATTGGCAAGGGTATGTTCATAAGATATGAAGTATGTGGAGGCCGAACCACACTGCGCGACCTGTCCATGGGTAAAGAAAGGTATTATAACATTTCTTAGCTCCGTCGCTTTACGTAGTAGAGACTCTCTAACATCTAAAAGCATATTGAGGATCTCAATTATGGAATCTCTCAAATACATTCTTAGAACAGTTGCAATATGGTCGTTTCGGCTTCTACCAATAGCTATGTAACCGGCGTCAGCCTCCGCAAATTCGTAGAGATATGCTTCAAGAGCCTCAAAGGCATCTTCATACGAAGCTTTTGACTGTTCAATCCATTTGTATAACTGTTCTCCATCAGATTTTGCCAAGTCCTTTAATATTCTAACAATCTCTTCGCCATGGCTCGTAGGGATTATACCTTGCCTCATTAGCGTTTTTACATGGGCTAACATGACCATGATTATATATTTAACGATTTTTCTGTCATTTTCTAAACTAGAAAAATACTTCTCAATAAAGTCTTTGGTTTGGCCAATGAAAATTCTGTATCGAAGAGTCATGTCATCAAAACCTTATTAAAATGCGATGAAGTAGATGGTTTTCATTTAGAGTTTCTAACCTTGAGAGCAGTTAATGCGTATAGTCCATGAATTGTTATGAACCCTCTCGCTTCCTCATCTGTTGGATACCATCCAGTGTTATAGTCTATGACCTCTCTTGAGTATAGAGAGAATGGGCTATCTCTGCCGACTACTGCGAGGTTGCCTTTAAATACCTTTAGTCTGACGGTTCCACTAACGTATTTATTCATCGAATTTATGACAGAATCTAGATGTTTTTTCATGGGATCTATCCAAAGGCCTTGGTATACAAGGTCACTCCACATTTCGTCGACAAGTCTCTTGAATCTCAGCTCCTTTGGTGTTAGAACCATTCTCTCTAAGTCTTGGTGGCTCTCTATCAATGCTAGTGCTGCTGGCGCCTCATACACTTCTCTGCTCTTTAAACCAACAACTCTACTCTCTATTAAATCTATTCTTCCAAATCCATGTGAGCCAAGTAGCTTGTTTAGATATTTTATCATATCAACAGGATTCATTTTCTCTCCATCTACCTTTACTGGGATTCCCTCATCAAACTCTATTGTTATATATGCTGGCTTGTCAGGTGCCTTTTCAGGGGGTACCGTCCACGCAAATGCATCTTCGGGCGGCTCTTGGTATGGGTTATCTAGTTCTCCCCCCTCTATACTCCTTGACCAGAGGTTCTCATCTACACTATACTTTTTATGTGTCTCGGATACGCTGTAGCCATATTCATTCAAAATTTTTATGTTCATGCTTCTCGTAAGCTTCAATTCTCTTACAGGAGCCATTATCTTTATATTCGGCTTTAGAAAAGCCTTCAATGTGATATCAAATCTGACCTGGTCATTGCCCTTGCCTGTACATCCATGGGCAACAGCATCAGCGTTTTCTTCTATAGCTATCTCTGCAATTTTCTTCGCTATTAATGGTCTTGCTAATGCTGTTCCAAGTGGGTATTTACCCTCGTAGAGAGCATTAGCCTTAATCGCATTGAATACATACTCCTCTACAAATTCTTTCTTAGCATCTATCGTATAGTGTTTGATTGCCCCAAGCTCATATGCTCTCTCCTCTACACCTTTCATATCATCCTCTTGACCAACATCAACAGTTACTGTAACTACATCAGCATTGTATTTTTTTCTCAATAGCACAAGGATTGTTGAGGTATCTAATCCACCTGAGTAGGCTAGCACTACCTTCATTTTGTTGGGCACCTACAGCGATCAAATAGAAGAGAACTTGTTGGAACACATTTTTCCAGTTGGCGAAACATTTATAACTAAATGTACTAATAATTGTTCTGGGTAGAACACATGCCATCAATTTCAGATGTTGTTGCAGATGTAGTTTCAAGTGATCCTATAATTCAGCAGTGTATGGCAAGAGGCTTTATTAATTATAGCAAATTGGCGAAGAATATACAGCCACTGGTATCGCAATTGCTTGGAAAAGAGGTTTCTACAGACTCGATAAAAATGGCGCTGATAAGATATTCAAATAAAATTGGTAGAGAGACTCAAATTAGAAGAGATGTGTTAGAGGTTTTAGCAAAGTCCTCTATCGAGATAAGAACAGATATAGTTATCATAACATTGAAGTTGCATGCCCTTAGCTATGTAGCAAGCCTTTTCAGCAAGGTTATGACCAAGGCAAGGTTTGTAGCTATAATGCAAAGTGTTAAAACAATAACCATTGTACTCGACAACGAGACCGCCAACGAGTATCTACCTATGTTGAAAAGCGAGGATATAGTTGATATCCAGAGAAACCAGGCGGCAATAGTTATTGTAAGTCCTGTTGAGATTATGAGTACGCCAGGTGTCTTAGCTTACATCGCAAATGTTTTGGCTCAAAACAATGTGAACATCACACATATAGAGTCTTGCTACACAGACACAATAATTATTATCGCTAGAGAGGAACTAGAAAAGGCATTTACAGTTATAATGAGGCATATAGATAGTGCTAGAAAGAGGTTGAATAAAGAGTCTAAACATTCTTAGCAAGGGGTAAGGCTAGTACATGCTATTGCTTTGCAGGTTGCAAAACTCCTTTTCTAATCTTTTCAAGTTCTTTTTTGGATATTGTTGCTACTGGCTTTTCTGGCAATAGACCTTGGGGTCTGAACAGTGTCAGCAATATTATTACCATGCCGATCAGTATATACTCTAGCCAGACAGGGTCAACTGGGATTACTTGTGAAATCTCGTATTTGTATACAGATATGATGCTCCTAGCACTAGACAGTATTAAGACTCCTAGGGCGACACCAAGATTGTTTCCAACCCCGCCAAGCATCATATATGCCCACGGCAAGAACGTCCAGCTGTATCTTGTAAACACATCTGCTCTAACACTTTTTGTATATATTGAGTATAGAGCGCCGGCCAATGCCGCCATAGCCGAACCTATCATAATTGCATATACTCTAACAATCATTATATCTCTTCCATAAACCTGCGAAGCGAGTTCAGAATCTCTAACAGCCTTCATAACCCTTCCCAACGGCGATCTGCTTATCCTCTCAGCAATGAAATAGCAGAACAAGGCCATCAAAAATATGAATGACAATGAGATGATATTTTCATAGGATCCTGTAAAGCCAAAGAATGACGGAGCGGCTATGCCTAATGTACCCCCAATCACATCTGGATAGTTATACATTATCGTTCTAAGGATTTCGCCAAAAGATAGTAGTGTTATACCCAAATAAGATTCTTTCAGTCTTATTGCCGGCAATGCTGTGAGCAAACCTATTAAAGCACCTAGCAAGGCGGCTGTCAATATTGATAGTATTAGAAGGGCTATCGAAATAATTGCATGGGAAGATAAATAAGCATTTACCTGTGTTATTATAGGGGCATTGTAGCTTATGAATTCGTTTCCTGTGGGGAGGCCGGCCAAGGCAGCAGCAACTCTTCCAATTATAGCGCCAACAGCTATAGAGCCTACTAAAGCCGCTGTTAGCCTACCAAATTCTGGGATCCCCGTAAACCCAACCTCTATATTCAAACTAAGCGTCAATATGAGGTATATGCCAAAGTTTAGCGCTATATTCAAGAGTATATATTGCAATCCTGTCTCTAGCGCCATCTCCTCTCCACCAGTCCTGCGAGACCTTTTGGATACAAAAGCAGTGTGGCTACAAGCATCACTAGGGGTATAGCAAATCTATAGGAGTAGATCCATGGAAAAATGGATGACAGATAGTATGGGATGAGCCTCTCACTCAAACCGACTAAAAGACCTCCAAATAATCCGCCAAGTATGCTTTGCAAACCTCCAACTATTGACCCAGCAAAATAGAGTACAATTAGATCAGAGCCTATGGAGCTTGTTCCTTGCATTACCATGGTCAGCAACCCTCCTGAAAGGCCTGCTAGCGCTCCTCCTATCATCCAAGCTAGCGTATATACTTTATCGATATCTATACCTAGGATTGATGCGAGCTCAGGGTTCTCTATAGATGCTCTCATTGCTATTCCGATATTTGTTTTATTCAAAAACATGTGAATGGAGGCTAGAAAGAGAAGAGCTGTTAATGGTGCCACTATATGGACTCCTTTTATAGGTGTGTTAGCTACGGTGAGTATTGTAGGATCCGTTAAAACGATATTAACATTCTTTATATCCCATTTGTATACATTTGCAAAATAGTCTATGACCATATTTAGAAAAGCAAACAATATGAAATCAACACCTAAAGTGACCATCATCAACGTTATTTCGGATGCCTTGGCACGTATTAGCCTCCTTATTACAGACACATATATGGCAATACCGATCAAACCGGTCGCTATTGTGGCTATGGGCATGAATAGATACGGCGATAGGCCAAACAATTTGTAAAATATGTAGGTTATGTAGAACCCCCAGCTGACTAGAGAGGCGTGGGCAAAGTTAAATACGCGTGTAGATGCGTACCACAAGGTTATTGCAGCACAGCCGAGGGCTAGTATAGATGCATATGCTATCGATGTAAAAACTATTGTCAGCATTCATCTCACACCATTAGTTTTATTGTCGAGTCGTTGTGGGGCCTATGGCTAGTAGCGAGGTCAAGAACATAAAGAGTTTTGCAGATTCAAACAAGATATTGATAATTTCTCAGAGCTCAACATCAATGGAGCTTGCTATACCCAATGACTACATATATAGGTTTGTACCTCCTGACAAGTACCAAGGGATTGCAATAGCACATATACTATGGGAAAGAGGAATAAGATATGTAGTGCCTATCTGGAGAGGGGACACATGGGGTGACGGATTAGTTAACTACGCAAAGACGGAGTTCATGAAAATATGCAATACTGTCGGCGGCGGAAACTGCGGTTTTGCAGATGGTGTAAGATATGATCCCAAGGCACAAGAATTTTCCACAGAAGTTGCAAAACTAAATGACATTGTCACAAGCTATGTGAATAAATATGGCAAGGACAAGGTTGGGGTGTTGGCAGTATCATTTGAGGAAATAGCAAACATATTTACAGAAGCTCTGAACTACCCCATATTATCCGAGGTTAAGTGGCAGGGTTCGGACGGAACCTATGGCACAGCCAAGCTAGTTGAGAATAGAGAGCTGGCAGATTTTGCAGTAAAGGTAGGTTTCTGGAACACGATGGCGGCTCCCGGCCAATCACCTTTGAGGGATTCGGTTAGACAAAGACTTATCCAGAAATTGGGTCAGGAACCTATAGCATATGCTTACTTCACATATGATGCTGTATGGGCTGTTGCACTAGCTATAGACCATGTCGGTAAATATGATGGAGAGGCAATCAAGAATGCCATTCCACTAGTGCTAAAAACATTCATCGGAGCGTCAGGTCACTTCGAGCTCGATGAAAATGGTGATAGAGCGACAACAGATTATAGCATTGGAGCCATAGTTAAAGAGGGAGATACATACAAATGGAAAGACATTGGAGGATTTATAAATGGTCAATTAATACTATATAGCTAGAACCTAAAATAGACTAGTATATAGAATAGACAATTTTTATTTTATATAATAATTTTTTATAAATGCTTTAGATTTAATTAATGTGTATAGTTGTGTATAAAACATGCATAAAATTCTTAAAAACAATAACTTAACAATACAGAGAGTGTTGTTGTGTAATATTGTGTAATTGCACATATATAGCAGGTGTAAATGTCATGGCTCAGACCAGCCTGAATGGAACAATATTGTTGACAAGAAACCTCACAAAGAGATTTGGTGGTGTTGTTGCATTAGATTCCGTGTCAATTGATGTGAAGAGAAATAGCATCACATTGTTGATAGGCCCTAATGGTGCCGGCAAAACAACGTTTATAAATGTTTGTACAGGTGTTTTGAAACCAGATCATGGAAAGGTTGTATTCGATTCGATAGACATCACAGGGTGGCCTCCTTACAAAGTTTATAGCATTGGATTTGCAAGAACATTTCAGATACCCCAGCCTTTCAGAAGCCTAACAGTTTTGGACAATGTTCTTGTGGCAATGAAGAGCAGAGGCGAGAATCCTATAAGGGCTTTATTTAAGAGGAGCTGGATCAGAGAAGAGAAAGAAAATATAGAGAAAGCGTTTAAAATACTAGACCTAGTTGGACTTGACTCCTTCTGGGATTGGGAGGCCTATAAGCTGGGGGCGGGACAGCTGAAAATGCTTGAGGTTGCAAGAGCTCTTGCATCTGGGGCAAAGCTTTTAGCACTCGATGAGCCAATTGGAGGCACAGACCCTGGCTATGCCTCAAGGATCTTCGAGGGACTGAGCAAGATTAGGAGTGCTTTAGATGTTTCGTTTATTGTCATAGAGCATAGAATAGATATTGCATTAAAGTATGCAGATAAAGTATATGTTATGGATAGAGGAAGAATAGTTGCTAATGGAGCCCCATCTGAGATTTTGAAGAATCCAAAGGTGGCAGAAATCTATCTAGGGTAATCATGATTGTCGCTATTATATGTTAAAAATCTGTACTCTGGTTATGGAAAGATAAGAGTTTTATTTAATGTGAATGTGGAAGTTGTAGAAGGATCCATAACAGCTATTATAGGCCCTAATGGTGCCGGCAAAACAACTCTTCTCAATAGCATATATGGTTTGGCTGATGTATACAGTGGTGAGGTTATATTCGATAAGCGTAACATTGTTGGCTTAAAGCCGCATCAGATCTCGGCGCTTGGAATAGGTTATGTTCCGCAATCAAATAATGTATTCTCCAGTTTGACAGTGTATGAGAATTTAAGATTGGCTTCAACTGGCTTATCCAAAACAGAGTTTGTTAAGAAAGTTAACGAGGTTTTGGAAATCTTTCCAAAACTAAAGGAGTTGCTGGACAGAAGAGCTGGTACACTGAGTGGTGGCGAGAGGAGGATGCTAGCCATAGCGCTAGCGTTAATGAAGAAGCCAAGACTTCTTCTATTAGATGAGATAACAACAGACTTGGCACCGATAATGGTTAAGAGAGTTTTGGAGAAGGTTGTCGAGCTAAAGAAAATGGGTATAACCATTCTACTTGTTGAACAATATGCACACAGAGCATTAGAGATAGCGGATAGGGTCTATCTACTCGCTAGCGGGGAGATAAGATTTGCTGGTGAGCCCCAGGAACTTCTAAGTAAGAAAGAACTTCTCGAGATCTATTTAGGAGTTCAAAAAAGTTTTGGAGAAGGTTCTAGCCAATTATCTTAAAGAATTCCTCAACTGTCTTCATATAAGTTTCAGCGCCTTGAACGACCTCATCTATGCTTATCTCTTCTTCATCTGTATGCGAAAGCTCTGATCTGCCGGGTCCATACGCAACAATGTTGTTATTGTATGTACAAACATAGAGTATATTCATGTCGCTTGTCCCAAGTTTGTAAACAAATCTTGGTTTGATACCCGATCTTATCAATGCTCTTGTCAAAGATCTTACAATTGTGTTGTTTACAGAGACTTTGATTGGCAATGTGAAATCTATGACTCTATAGCTGCATTTGCTATAGTTTCTAACTATGCCGGCTATATCTCTTTCGACAGCATCTATGCTACCGTCTACAGAGACTCTGATGTCCAACAGAAGATCGCCTTGCGTTGGATAAACATTGTATCTTTCTCTCTTTCCGCAGCCTATGTACAGTACCACAGCAGAGTTTGACTGTGCATTAAATGAGCTGTAACCATTTCTAATCTTTGTCCATATATCGACAATCTTGTCACATGCCGAAGGCTCTTGAGAAGGTGATGAGGTATGCCAAGGCTTTGATTCACATACTATCTCTATTTTCATACTTCCTCTATATCCTAATACAATAGAGTTGTTACTGGGCTCTCCAATTACTATTCCATCAGCTTTAAAATTGTTTTTTATAAGTTCCTTAGCGCCTCTGCTATCCCCTTCCTCGCCAACAACCGCTACTGCAGCAACTCTATACTTATCCAAGTTTATGACCTTTTTTGCTAGAGAGGCTCCTACAAACATTGCAACGAGCGGGCCCTTAGCATCAACAGCCCCTCTACCTCTAACGCTATGTCCATTGAACTCTACCGGGATCTCCCCAGGTACAGTATCTATATGTCCCACTAGAGCAATGCTCTTTTTTCCATATCCTATTTCCGCAATTAGATTGCCAACACTGTCTATATTAATGTTGTCAAATCCAAGGCTTCTAGCATATTCATACAGTATCTTTGTAGCCCTTTCCTCAGAACCTGTAGGGCTATAAGCCTTGACAATGTCTAGAAGCATATCAGCTACTAGCTTCTTCAATGCATCTGCCAATAGAGTTCACCGCATATACAATATCATCCTCGTTTATTACATATGGTGGCAACAGCCTTAACACTGTTACACCTGCTTTTAAGGCAAGTAATCCACTGTTTTGCAAACATTTTATAATCTTCGCAGGCTCTATTCTAAGATCAATACCTATCATAAGACCAGAACCCCTAACCTCTCTGACAATTCTATATCCACTCAGTTTCTTTCTAAGCATATCAATCAGCTGAGACCCTTTTTCAGCAGCCTTCAATGGTATAGAATCTCGAATAAGCACTTCTGTTGCAGCCTTTACAGCAGCGCAAGCTAGTGGGTTTCCTCCATATGTTGATCCATGGGTTCCCGACTCTAGTTTGGAGGTAATATCAGATGGCAAAAACGCTACACTAACTGGAAATCCGCCGCCAATTGCCTTGCCTGCCAATAGGATGTCGGGTACTATATTATATTGTTCAAATGTCCATGTAGAGCCTGTTCTGCCAAATCCAGTCTGGATCTCATCTACTATGAGAATAGAGCCTGTTTCAAGTGTTCTTCTCCTAACTTCCCTAGCAAATTCTTTTGATGCTATGTTTATTCCACCCTCCCCCTGTATTAGCTCAACAATTACGGCGGCGGTCTCATTATCTATAATCTTCTCTAGACCCTCTACATCATTAAACTTAGCCTGTACAACATCTGCAAGTAGCGGTTCTACACCTTTCCTATACTTAGCATTTGATGTAACTGACAACGCACCGAATGTCCTTCCATGAAACGAGTTAGTGAAATAAACAATCTTTTTTCTTCCAGTAGCCTTTCTAGCGGCTTTTAACGAAAAGTCCACGATCTCGCTACCACTATTCAGTAGATAGACATACTCAAATTTTTCTGGAACAATCTTTGATAGAACATCGAGCATTTCGTCTCTTATCTTTACTCTAAAGGAAGTTGAGAGGGTATGGATTTTGTTTAGCTGTTCGATCAATGCATTGATTATGTGTGGATTTCTATGCCCTAGAAATGCTACGCCATGTCCTGTGTGCATATCTAGATATCTATTGCCATTGACATCCCAGAGGTATTGACCTTCTGCATAGGCTATTTCTAAACCTCTGTCCTCATAGAACATAAGGTATTTTAGCAACTAGATTTCACCACAACATTTCATAGTCTATAATTGCTTTACTTCTTTAACTGGCTTTTAACATATTCCATAATCTTCAAATGCAGTTTATAGCCAGTAGCGGCCACAGTATTCTTGAATTCTGGCACAGCATTAATTTCATTGACTATGTAGCCTCTGTCCCTATCCTCGAAAACGTCTATACCAGCAATCTCTACACCAATGAGTTTGGCTACTTTCAAAACAAGCTCTCTGAGTTCATCGTCTATCTTGGCAGGCTCTGCTTTACCCCCTCTCGCAGTATTTGTTATCCAGTGGTTACTCACCCTATAAATAGCTACGGGAACCTCATCCCCAACAACAAAGATTCTTATATCCCTATTGGGTTTATTAACAAATTCTTGTAGCATGTGAACCTTCATTGATGGGTTGGGTATGTAGCTCCTGTGCTCAAGTATTGCCCTGAGCTCTTCCTCATCCCTTGCCATAGCTATTAATCTTCCCCAACTACCGTCAATAGGCTTCAAAACTATTGGGTATCCCAGTAACTGAGCATATTTAGAGCATGCTTCATCACTAAATGCAACCAAAGTTCTTGGTGTTTTTATCCCGTATCTAGAGAGAATTGACAGCGTCCACAGTTTATTCATTGCAATGGACATTGACATGGAGTTATTTATCACTCTAACTCCGAGAGATTCCAGAGCAATTGTGGAGTTCAGTGCAATTGAGTGGCTTATAGCTCTTTGCAATGCAATTTCAGCGCTTGTTTTTAGGACATCTTTTACTCCGTTGGATCCGACTTGAATGGCTGTACTATATAGGTGTATAGGCTCTACATCTAGATCAATTTCTTTAGCTGCATCGAGAAGGGCTTTTTCCTCCCACCTAATAACCTCATAAACTAGTAGAACTCTGGCAATAAACCCCACCCTTGCTACTCTCCCCAGTCCTCACCTACACCTTCTAAAGGTTTCACCTTTACAGTTTCCCCATCTTTGACAACCTCTAGAGCTACCCCACAGTCGTGCTCTACAACCTCACCAGGCATAACATCATCTGGTAACGCTACCTCACCGCCACATACTGGACATTTTACCTTTATCATGTTTTAAACACCTTATTATCAAATATTTTTGCTGGAACCCAGCTTATTAGTTGCAGGGAATATATACAATATGTTAATATTTATGTGCGGAGTCATATAAAAGCTTATTTTGGGATTCGCACCTACAGCATATCTTAACAGTATAAAAACTGCTATACAAAGATAAAATTGTATTAGCAGATCCTGTATTATGCAATATAGGTTGGTAAGCAATGGCATCAAATAAAAAGAGAGTATGTGTACTAGGAGCATCAGGATATACTGGTGGAGAGCTATTAAGATTGTTGGCATATCACCCTAACGTAGAAGTAACTATGGCAACATCAAGAGAATATGCAGGCAAACTAGTCCACTATGTACACTTTAATCTGCGGGGGATTTATAGAAACCTAAAATTTGTTGAACTTAACCTCGACTTAATATCGAAAAACTGTGATGTTGCTTTCCTTTCCCTTCCACATGGAATCTCATTAAACTATGTACCAAAGATATTGGAAATGGGAATTACAGTCATCGATTTAAGTGCTGACTTCAGACTAAAGAACCCTGAGCTCTACAAGATTTGGTATGGATTTGAACATCCTTATCCGGATCTACTTAGCAAAGCTGTTTATGGTTTGCCAGAGATTCACAGAAATGAGCTTAGAAATGCAAGGCTTATAGCTTCTCCTGGATGCAATGCGACAGCAGGGATATTGTCTCTATTGCCACTAATTAGAAATAATTTAATATCTTTGGATAGAATAATAATAGATGTTAAAGTTGGGAGTAGTGAGGCAGGCTCAAAACCATCTATATCTGATCATCATCCAGAAAGAGAAGGATGCATAAGACCATATGATGCAGAAGGGCATAGACATACTGCAGAGGTTGAGCAAGAGCTATCGCTAGTGGCCCACAAGCAAGTGACTGTTTCAATGGTTCCACATGCTGTTGGAAGTATAAGGGGTGCATTAGCGTCGTCGCATGCTTGGCTCACACAGAGCTTGGATGATATGGAACTATTGAAAGTTTATGTAGCAACATATAAGTATGAACCCTTCATTAGGATAGTCTATAGGGTACCACCAGGGTATCCAGATCCAAAGTATGTTATAGGTAGTAACTATGCTGATATAGGATTTGCTGTAGAGAGAAGGGTTGGTAGAATAACATCATTTGCAGCAATAGACAACCTTGTTAAGGGAGCAGCAGGCCAAGCAATACAAGCATTCAACATTGCCATGGGATTTGAAGAAACAGCTGGATTGCTTATAGTGCCACCAAAGCCTGCTTAGGTGATACATTAAATGGTAATAGTCGTCAAGGCTGGTGGCAGAGCTCTTAGCAAAAACTTAGACGGGATTGTCAAGGATCTGGCAGAGGTAAGCAGGAAAGAAAAGGCTATTTTTGTTCATGGAGGTGGGGACATAGTTACAGAGTACAGCAAGAGACTTGGAATAGAGCCAAAGTTTGTGGTATCTCCAGAGGGGATTAGAAGCAGGTATACGGATGAGAAGGAGCTCGAGGTATACGTAATGGTTATGGCAGGAAAAATAAACAAGACTATAGTGTCAAAATTACAAGCTTTAAACGTTTCAGCAATAGGTATAACAGGAGCTGATGGTCCAACGTTAATAGCGGAGAGAAAGAAAAGGATAATAATCGTTGATGAACGGGGCAGAAAAAGGGTTATAGATGGAGGGTATACAGGGAGGATAATAAAAGCTGAGACAAAGCTCTTGCAAACCCTATTGGATAGTGGATTTACAGTAGTTGTGGCACCAATAGCTATAGACAATGAGGGCACACTTCTAAACGTAGATGGGGATCAAGCCGCATACGCTCTTGCAACAGCTTTAAAGGCCACGGACTTGATCATTCTATCAGATGTCGAGGGCGTAATAATAGACAACAATGTTGTAAAGGAGATAAAATCCTCTCTTGTAGAGAAAATTATTGGGAAAATAGGTCCTGGAATGAATAGAAAGGTTATGTTAGCCGGCAAAGCTGTAGATGAAGGGGTTGGAAGAGCAATAATAGCTTCTGGTGTTGTTGAAAATCCAATAATTAATGCATTGAATGGAGGAGGGACAGCGATAATTAAGGGTTAGCGTCGATGCCTTTAGATGATTTGGATTTGAAACTATTAAAACTACTTAAAGAAAATGCACGTACCCCATATTCAAGGCTAGCAAAAGAACTTGGGATAAGCGAATCAGCAGTTAGAAAAAGAATTTCAAAACTTGTAAAAACTGGTATAATAAAGAAGATGACTATAGAATACGAGCTTGAAAACGAGGTTAAAGCAATTATTTTGGTAAAGACACAGCCTCCAATCCCTGTGCCTGAGGTATCAAAAAATATTTTAAAGATACCTGGAGTCGAGGCCGTATATGAACTAACAGGCGAATACGACATTCTTGCCATAATTAGAGCCTCAGGTGTAGAAATGATCAACAAATTCATAGACGAAATCCGCACCATCCCAGGGGTCATAAGTACATATACTATGATAGTATTGCGTACATGGATCTAGACCACCCCAGCTTCTATAAAGCTTTTAAACTTGTACAAGCAGATCTAAAAGGTAAGCTTGGCATTTAAAAGAATGCTAGGGTGTTATGATGCGCCAAACAAGTTAATAACCCATGGAATAATGGGCTTCGAATTAAATAGTAAAGGACTGGTCGTGGGAAGAAATAAAAAGGCACATTTATTCTCTCATCGTTTAAAATGGGGCTTAATAAAAAAGCAGATAACATCAAATAAATCCATAAGATTCGTGGATTATTGCATTAGAAGAATAAATTGTAGGTACATATCTTTATACATTGATAGTATTTTTAATTGGTGGTTTAAGAAAATCAAAAAAGTAGTGTTAATAAAAAATGATGTGCGGAGGTGGGCCAGGGTGTCATCATTAAGACCATTAGTAAAAAACTCATTATGTTTAGGAAAGGTACTGTATCTACGAATTGGGGGCGCATCTTCCTTTCTTTTATTGATATTTAAAATAGGGGGTTAGTAGGGGTGGGACTATGAAGAATGTAAATATTGTTGTTATGGGTTTTGGTAATGTAGGAAGAGCCTTCGTTAAAACAGTGTCTTTAAAGAAGAAGGTGATTGCCGAAAAATATGGAGTCAACATAAATATTGTAGCCGTTGGTGACTCGAAAGGTGTTGCAATAAAGAAAGAGGGGTTTGATGAATATGAGCTACTTAAAATGAGTGAACTACCAAGATCTAGTCTCCATATGTTCTCTCCTTATGGCAGACAGGGAGTGGATATTGAAGAGATCTATAGGGAGACAGAGCCGCACATACATGTTGAGCTAACCCCCTCAAATTATCTCACTGGAGAACCTGGCTATTCAAACATATTGTTTGCATTGAGAAACAATGTTCATGTTGTAACAGCAAATAAAGCACCCCTTGTACTTCACTATAACGAAATTATTAGCGAGGCTAGGTCTAGAGGATTATCAGTAAGGTTTAGAGCAACGGTTTTGGGTGGAACACCTTTCTTAGAAATGTTAAGCAGTATGAAGAGCCATGATATTGAAAGAGTTGAGGGAATACTCAATGCAACAACAAATTACATATTAACAGAAATGCATGAAAATCTAGTAGACTTTGAACAGGCTCTCAAAAAGGCGCAAGCAATAGGTGTAGCTGAGGCAGATCCAACATTAGATATTGAAGGATTTGATGCTGCTGCAAAGCTATGTATAATCTCCCATATCATAGGTAAGCCAGTTGACATGAATAGTGTGTATAGGGAAAGCTTGTCAAAGGTTACATTAAAAGATGTATTGGATGCTGTTAGACAAGGGCAAGTCATAAAGTATATTGCATTGCTTGATACGCAAAATAAAGTGGCGTCTGTAAGAATTGTGCGGTTATCTCGAGACAATATTTTAGCTCAAGTTGGTGGAGTTCTAAATGCTGTAAGGGTGAAAACAGATGCCACGGAGTTGTTTTTTGTTGGTAGAGGTGGGGGAAGGATTGAAACAGCGCATTCTGTTTTCGACGATGTATTATCAATAGTGTTAGAGAAGGTGATTAACAAATGAAAGAGAGAAGAAATTTATGTGTTGTTAAAGTCGGTGGGTCGCTACTTAGGGATGGAAAGTCATACATAGAGGCAGCTGAAAACATTAAAAAGATATTTGTTGAAAGAGATAGACTACCCATAGTTGTTGTTAGTGCAGCTAAAGGGGTTACAGATCTTCTAATAGAGGTTGCGAAAGGCTCTAAGACGCATCTAGAGGCTGTTGTCGAAAAATATATGTCTATCGCAAATGAATTTGCATCTCCCAAATTGTCTAGACGTGTTTATGAGGAGCTTGAACATTTGCGAAGAGTAGCTAATACCATATCTGGGAGTTTCGATGCTGCTTTACAAGACCTTATCATCTCTTTTGGTGAGAGAATCAGCAAAATACTTATGGTAGAGGCGCTTGAGAATGCTAATCTTAGGGCAGTGGAGCTAAATGCTAGGGAACTTATAATGACAAATAATATTCATGGTGATGCATCTATAGATTATGTTGCTACTGCGAACAATTTAGAGAAAATAATTAACTCCATATTAGAAACATCGGCAATCCCTGTTATAGAGGGCTTTATAGGCGCTACCGAAGATGGCGTTATAACCACCCTAGGCAGAGGAGGGTCAGATTATACAGCAACTGCAATTGCATCTCTTCTAGGTATAGATGATGTTTACTTGGTCACAGAGGTTGATGGTATTATGACTGCTGATCCAGCACTTATACCATCTGCTAGAATAGTTAAGGTAATGAGTTATAGAGAGGCCATGGAGGCGGCTTTGCATGGAGCGAAAAGAATTAATCCAAAGGCCTTTGAACCTCTTGAAAAGTTTTATGGTTCAACGGTTTTCATAGGAAGTTGGAGAACATTTGGAACGAGAATTCAACGAGAATTGTCTGCGGACCTAGCAGGACCCAAGTTGGCTATGTGTAAGACGTCTGGTGATATACCATATATAGCTATTATTGGTGAAGGTGTTGGAAATACAAAGTTTTTGAAAATGATTATCGATATACTCTATGAAAAAGACTTTAACATTCTTGGCATACAGTCATACTATTACAGACCATCTATATTGGTATATGTGCAAAAAACTGAGGAACTAAAAATTTTAAGAGAGCTCCATAAAAGTATTTTCGAGGGGGTTGGATCATGAAAAGGAGAGTAGCTGTTTTAGGAGCTACAGGTATCGTTGGGCAAAGATTTGTTCAATTGCTAGCTGAGCATCCGTGGTTTGACCTAGAGCTCTTAATGGCTTCAGAGAGAAGCGCAGGTAAGAAATATGCGGACTCTGTTCATTGGGCCTTAGAAAAGCCTATGCCAAAGATATCATACGAATTACAATTGCACTCTATCGACATAGAGATGCTAAGCAAAGAGAAGATAGACATTGTTTTTACAGCACTTCCAGCTGATGTTGCAAAGGATTTAGAACCACAAATAGCTAAAAAAGGAATTGTCGTGGTATCTAATGCAAGTTCGATGAGGCTTGAGCCGGATATTCCACTTCTGAATCCAGAGGTCAATGCTGACCACATTGAGGTTATAGAAAGTCAGAAAAGGATTAGGGGATGGAGCGGAGCAATAGTAAAAGTGCCAAACTGCACCACAGCAATACTCACACTAACACTCAAGCCATTACTAGATGATTTTGGTGTTAGAAGAGTTGTGGTATCAACAATGCAAGCTCTCTCTGGTGCTGGCTTGACAGGAGTACCATCTATGTTCATTTTAGATAATTTAATTCCTTATATAGAAGGTGAAGAAGAGAAAGTTGAAAAGGAATCCAAAAAGATTTTGGGATCCGTAAAAGGTGGCGCTATAGAGTTTAACAATGATGTGGCGGTTACAGCTAGTTGCCACAGAGTAATGGTTCTAGATGGTCATACAGAGGCAGTATTTGTTGAATTGGATAGAAAAGTAGCTGTAGATGAAGTGGTAAAGGCTTTAGAAGAATTTAGGGGAAATAAGATTCGTGGGCTAGATCTTCCAATAGCACCTTCGAAACCAATTGTTGTGCGAAAAGAAATTGATAGGCCACAGCCAAGACTGGATAGAATGGAGGGAAATGGTATGAGTGTTGTTGTTGGTAGAATAAGAGAGGATAGAGTATTAAATGGGATAAAATATGTTGCTGTCGGTCACAACACGATTAGGGGAGCAGCAGGCAACGGTGTTCTAATAGCAGAGCTTTTAGTGAGGAAGGGATATGCATAAATAATGAATGCATCACTGTTTCTCTTCAATGTTCTTCAAATTCTTTTGAATAGAAGACAACAGCTGGCTTAACTGATATAATTGTGTATTCAGATTTTTTAATATCTCGATAATTTTGCGACTTTCTTCAATTGTATGAACCATGATTTGTCTATGAACAATCATTTGGGCAATTCTTTTTATTGATGCAAATTTCTTAGCCCACTTGGGTATTACACCAGCCCCTCTCATCTCATCCAACCGTCTAGCAAGAGTATTTACGTCGATACCCAGCTTCTCACATGCTTCGTCAATTGTCTGGGAATTTGCAATAGCTTTTAAAATCTCGAGCCACTCTTGCTTAATGTTTACAGGCATTGTGAAGAACAGCTCTAGGAAATCTGCAAAAGTGTTCTCAATAACCTCTCTAACAATTGTTTCCAGCTCTTCGCTATCAACTAAAAATACATCCGACAACTCTACAACTTTGACCCCCAATTTTTCAGCAAGTTCTTTTGCAGCATCATCGGCAAAACCTTTGCACACAACCATGGGTTTAACAGTTTCAATAATGGAATTCACATATACTTGCCTGATTCCAGTAACATCGATTCTACCAGCCTTTATCTCAACACCCCATTTGTTACCATTAGAATCCTCTACTATGGCATCAATCTCTCCAACTTCAATGCCATTTACTAAAACTTTTTTCCTTGTTTCCAGTATTCTAAATCCCAGTTCCTCGAGAACCCTTAAAGCAATTCTTTCACTGCTCAGCCACCTTCTCGATGATGAAAGAGCTCCCTTACCACTCAATGTGATATCCCTTTACACTATTTTCTACTTCTTCGTTATCTAATTAATAAATGCTAGGCACAGATATATAGCTACCTCTGTACATAGTCAAGGTAATGCCAGCATCGAACAATTGATTCATTAAATGTTGTAGGTGGCGGCATATACTTTTTGCAGATATCTTTTGCCCATGGACATATCGGATGTATAGGACATCCAATGGTAGAGTATACAGGCTCTGCTATGGTTTTAAATTTAGAGCTTTCAACAAGTATTTTTGTGTAGGGATGTAAAGGTTTCTCAATAATATTTTTGGTTGGGCCCTCTTCGATGAGAAAGCCATTCAATAAAACACCTATTCTATTGGAAATATATGAAATAACATTTAAATCGTGGGATACCATTATATAGGAATATCCAAACATTTCCTTTAGATCCTTTAAAAGTGCCAGTATTTCAAATTGTGTAACTACATCTAAATGAGATGTTGGTTCATCTAATAGCATTATCTTTGGTTTTGTTATTAATGCCCTTGCTATAGCAACTCTTTGTAACATTCCTCCACTGAGCTGGTGAGGATATTTGTTAATAATTTGATTATCTAATTTAACCAATTCAAGTACATTTTCAACAGCTTGTTGAACAACCTTTTTAGGCAACCCTCTTATCCTAAGAGGCTCACCAATTATATCCATTATTTTCATTCGTGGATCGACAGATGAGAAGGGATCTTGTGGAACAAAACCAATTTTTCTAAGCATATCAACATTTATTTTTCCATCGTAATATAGTTTTTCACCTTCAAGATAGATCTCTCCTTTAAATGGCCTTACCAATCCTAGAAAGGCCTTTAATATAGTTGTTTTTCCAGAGCCGCTAGCTCCAATTAATCCAAAGGACTCATTCCAATTAACACTAAACGAAATACCCTTAACAACAATATGTCTTGTTTTTCTTAAAACGCCAAAGAGGTTCTTCTCATATGATATCCACAAATCTTCTACGCGTATAATCTCTCTACCTTCCAACATGCAACACCATGATCATTCTTGGTAAATACCATTTTTGGCTCCTCATTACACTTGCTAAAGGCAAAGGGACATCTATTGAGATATGTACACCCCCTACTGGAATAAGATACAATTGTAGAGATCTTCTTTGATTCGCTACCCCTCTGCAGTGTTGCAGCTTCTATAAGTTCTATGGTATATGGATGAATGGGATTTGATAGAATCTCATCTACTCTACCAATTTCAACAATCTTGCCTCTATACATAACAGCAATATACTTGCAGACGTGAGAAGCAAATAAAATGTCATGTGTTATCACAATGAGTGTAATACCCTTATTTACAAGCTCTTTTAGTATGTTTCCTATTGCTCCACGTAGGTATGCATCCAAGTTGCTTGTCGGCTCATCAGCCACAATGATTCTAGGATTAATGGAAAGGGACATTGCAATGGCAAGTCTCTGGGCCATACCTCCAGATAGTTGATAGGGATACATATTGAGAACGTCTTCAGAGAGGTTAACCATCTGTAGATATCTTTTCATGATTTCTATGCCACGCTCTCTGTTTATCCTGCCAAAAACGTTTCTAATAATGTCCATGAATACATCAGATATTTTAGCATATGGGCTGAGAGCAGCTGATGGATTTTGTGGTATTCTAACAACGGCGCCTCTAATGGATCTAAAGTCGGTTTTATCGCCATCCACCACATACTTATTATCAATGATAAGAACACCTTTTGTTATAGAATATGGTGGAAGAAGCCCTGAAATAGCATTTCCGATAGATGACTTTCCCGAGCCGCTTTCACCAACTAGGCAAAAAGATGTTTTCTCAGTAACGCTAAAGGATACCCCCCTAACAGCCCAGATAATACCATCATCAGTCTCATAACCTATTTCCAAATTCTTCGCCATTATAATAAACTTGTTATTCATATCCATGGCTTCCATCTCCTCCTTATAATGGGGCTGAGAAACTCGTTGAGACCATCACCAAGTAGAACTAAACCCAGGGTTGTAACTAGTAGAAAGACGCCTGGATAAACTACTATCCACCAATAAGTTCTAAGGTATCTGAGGCCAAAACCTATTATCATTCCCCAGTCAGGTAAATCTATAGATTGCATAGATGCTGTACCAATTAGAAAGTTTATTGATGAAATCTCTATTAGTATAGACCCCGCATCTGTAATGGCTTGAACCAATACTATCGGAAAGGTATTAGGTATCAAATGTCTTATTATGATATATATTCGGGGGGCTCCCATAACCCTACAAAGCCTAACAAACTCGAGTTCTCTTAGCTCTCTAATGACCACATAAGCTGTTCTAGCGTACCATGGCCACCAAGTTGCTGTTAACGCTATAATAACTGATGTAATACCCCTACCAAACACTATTACAAGCGCTGCAGCGAGAATAAATGAAGGTATGATCAAAAATACCTCAGTCAAATAATTCAATATTCTTTCCAAGATAAATCCACCGTAACCTGTAAAAACGCCTATAAGAAGACCTAAGGAAAAGCTTGCTAGTAGTATAATGGATATTTGGAGCAGTGCTATATGAGTCCCTATAAGAACCCTGCTTAGAAGGTCTCTTCCCATCTCATCTGTTCCAAATGGATGATATATAGATGGGCATGAAAATGGTAAGCATGGAGGCATACCCTGTCTATTCATAGCTTCTTGTGTCACTATCCCCCAACCCTCCTCTTTATAGGGAGTAGCAATCAAGCCAATAATGCTTAGAGCAACAATAGAGACTGTTATAGTCAAACCAATTCTAAATTTTGAGTTTCTGGATGCAATACGCAGAGGATATGAAACAAGAAGACGAAGAGAGTTGTGAAAACTGTTCATATTCTCACTCTAGGGTCTATTATTATGTGGATGATATCGGCAATTGTTATCGCTATGACAAACAATATTGAAACTATTGTTAGAAGACCTACGATTAGAGGATAATCATTTGCAAGAATAGCTTTTGATAATGTAACTCCTATGCCCTCCCTACCAAACACATTTTCAATTGCTGCAACATCTATAATGCTATAAGCAAATGAAATACCCTGTATTTGAGCAAGTACTGGTATAACCCCTCTCAAGGCATACCTTTTTACAACATGCCCACCCTTTAACCCATAGGATAGCAGCTGTCTAACATATTCTTTATGAAGTTCTTCTGAAAGTGAGTGGCGAACAATCCTAGCAGTTAGTGCAAAGGGATAAAAGGATGATAGAATAGCTGGTGGTATAGTCCTCAAGATAGCGTCTACAAATGCATCTATTCTACCATTTAATAAGCTATCTATGATATAGGATCCTGTATAAATATTTATTGAAATAGCATAGCTTGCACTTATCCTGCCAAAAATATTGATGCCTAGCATTTGCATCAAAAGAATGGTGATAGCAGCTATCCAGAACCTTGGTGAGGAGGCAAGTATCGATGCTATACCATATATGATTTTGTCAATTATAGAATCTCTATGAAGAGCTGCATAAACTCCTCCAAAAATCCCAAGAGGCATTGCAATGATGTATGCCAATACAACAAGTTCTAGTGTCGCAGCTAAGCTTCTCATAGTTATGACTGAGACTGGCTGTTTGAATCTAATTGAAATGCCCCAGCTAAAAGAAAAGAATCTTTTAATAAAGTTGTATAGCTGTATATAAAATGGTTTATCAAGTCCAAGATCTTTCTCAGCAAGTTTAATAGCCTCAGCCGCTTTTGGCCCTGTTGGCTTGCCCACCCATGTATAAGCGGGATTTCCAGGAGCTATATAGACAAGAATGTAAGACACAATAATAATCCCAAGAATAACTAAAATACTTAGAATAATTCTCTTCAATATGTAATAAAATAATTCGGCCATTCTTCAACTCCTGTCTATGACAACACCTCCGTATATTGGAAAAATATTACATACATGTATAAGGGATTGAAAGCATTTTCACTCAATCTGATTTTGCTTGGATCATAGAGATAAGGTTGAACAGAATCGCAGAGATTGACAGCAATAACATTATTAAACACTATTCTTTGTGCTTGAACATACATTTCAAGAGCTCTCTCAAAATCTATTCCTTCAAGACTCAAGGCAGAGTCTATAAGCGAGTCATAATCACTATTAACAAATCCACTCCAATTCCATATTGTGTCGTTACTATGAAGAATATATAAATAATCATATGGAGTTGGATAAGTTGGCCACCAATCGTTTATTATTAGATGTGGAGCATCTTCAGCTTTAGTCCACACACTAGCACCTTTTTCCTTAACTTGTTCCCATGGAAGCTCAATAATATCTAGAGTTATCTCCAGCTGGCTAAGAGATGATTTTAGTAGCGAAGCAAATCTCTCTTCCTCCTCATATCCCGCTGTTATAACAATCTCCAGCTTAACATCTTTAATCCCAAGCTTATCTAGAACATCTTTTGCCTTAGTTAAGTTGTATTCGTATCTTAAGTTAGGAACATATCCTGGATAGCCGTGTGGCACTAAACCGCTTCCTAATAATCCATAGCCTTGAAAAGCGAAATCAACTATCTCGTTCCAAGGAATAGCATACGCGATGGCCAGTCTAAATTCTGTTATATTTGTTGGCCACCTTCTAGTATTAAACATTAGTATATAGTTATGAAAAGTTGTCTGATTGTAGACTGCATACCCTAATTTTATTAAATTTGGAATGCTGCTCTTGGCAACTCCGGTAGTAATATCTATGTCACCTGAAAGTAGTCCCGATTCCTGCTGAGCCGGTTCTTCAACTATTCTAATTATTACAACATCTGGCGCTGCAGGGTTATTCAGTTCCTTCCATCCCCACCATTCATCAAATTTTCTCAAAACAATCTCTGACTCTGGTTTATAAGAAACAATTTTATAGGGACCAGTTCCACAATCATTTCCATTCTCAAACCATAGCCTGATTTTATCATCTATTAGGTTGGTTGCCTTCGAGTAGTTTAACACGTTAGGACAATATATATAGCTACTATATGAAGCAGATGAAATAAGATCTACAGGTGCAGGATATCTGAGCTTAAATAAAAGTGCTGTATTATTTAAGACTATCACATCCTCAATAGCATCCCATATCCAGCCAGCTCCAACACCCTTCTCTTCATAAAGAGCCTTATTTCTTAGTATAGTAAATCTTACAGCATCTGCTGTGAATAGCGAACCATCGTGGAATCGCACATTAGGCCTTAATTTAAAAAGCCAGCTTGTCTCATTAAGCCTTGACCAAGAGACTGCAAGGGCAGGCTTAAACTCTTTTTTAGCTGGATCGTAATAGAGTAGAGGTTCGTAAACAACTCCCAAAACAACAATACCTGTATCATCTTCAGCCCCAGGATCTATTCCAGTAATAACATCTCTATAGGCATAGACAACAATTTTTTCTTTATTTACATATGTAAGTTGTGTTGTAGGCTTGTAAATATTTTGTGGCGATGATGGAACAAATATTTGATATGCAAGTACACCAACAGTTATAGCTATTACTATAGCAATTATTATTAATGCTTTCTGTTTTTTGCTGTTTATCATTTTAAATTCTATAGACACAGCACAGAAAAGGCTAATAAACTTTAATTAGAATCAGCTTATAGGGGCTCATCATTTTATCAGTAACCGGATTAAACATCATTATCCGAGGAATCCTCTAATCTTGGCCAATGCAATTACATGGGGCTCTACAGGATTTAGCTCTAAAATGCTCTTATATGTTTCATTCGGCTCTGGCTTTATACCCATGTAGTCTAGAACTTCATTAACCATCTTAACTATTGTATCACCAAGTCTTTGACTTGCTACGGATTGCACATAGAATTGGGATTCATATTCCCATTCATCTATTAAATAAGGCATATAATTCAATATCTCATCAATTTCATTATTCTTATACGCATTTACCAGATATTCTGCGTCTAGATATGTAGGTGGAATACCTAGGACATACCAGGTAGCTGTATAGACTATGGCCCGTGGTACGTTAATTGTCTTGTCCTCTGCTGGAAATATTCTACCATATTCTTTCCAAGTAACTCTATCTCTCGTTGATGGTATACTTGACGCATATTTCACTAGTATTCCTAGGTATCTCGCTATAGTCTTTTTATAGCTTTCAGCAGCATCTCTTATGATCCTGAGAACAAGTGAGGGTATGTCTTTTGGTTTTTTGCCAAGCCATTGCATAATAGTTGATGAAACCTTTCTATAGTCTGTAAATGGGATGTCATATCTTACAGCAGACTGTATCGTAACTGTGCTGTAACCTTGGTAATGCCTAACCTCATATTCCACAAGCTTTGGATTATTTATTCCTCCTCTAAACGAAGGTGAACCCATGCCTATTATAGGCTTGATATCCAAGTCCAGCTCTTCATCTATTTTTCGCAGCTCATTCAATGCATACATTAGACCTAGGGCTGATGCTACATGTCCTGTTCTTACAGCTGCATCACTTTTTCCTAAAAAGACTCTTAAATGATTCAACTCTATGCCAAACTCTTTCACGGTATTATATAATATAGTTATATATCTATGGATTTCCAAGAAACGATTCGTATCTTCTACTAGTGGAACTAGCTGTACATCCATCTTTGGGAGATCAAGCTCATCTTGGAATATCCTAGCCTTCTTTATTACAAGCTTCTGGACAAGCCTTACACTATTGGGATCCTCGACCATGGGCATTATAATCCATTTGACTGCCTGGGTATTTGCATGTCGATGCGAATAGTAGTTAGCTATAAGTGATGCCTCAAGAGACAGAGCAACTCTGTCGATGTCCTCGAGGTTTGGGTTAGGTATCCTAGGGGTAATAAAGTATTTTTCTCCGATTGGAATGCCCAATTTAATTGCCTTTGTGACGATATCCTTTGGCTGTGCATAGGGTGTTAGCTTCCCTTCATAATCACTCATAACCTCATCACATTCATACATCGTATATCCTTGGATAGCTTCGTCAACCTCTTCTTGCGCAGTTATCTTTACTGATGCATCTGGATGCTGGGTGCACATGAGCCTGGGTATGAATTCCATTAAAATCACCTTACTGATAGCTAAAATACCTTGAAATTGTGTCTGGATCTTTAAGCGCATGGCCGGTTGCAATAAGTACAGCAAGATCATCCCTATCTATGAGCCCCATTTTAATAACTTTTCTATAACCTGCAAGCGAAGCTGCACTAGCAGGCTCAACACCAATGCCTTCGTATCGCGCCAAATCCTTTACACCCTCCAAAATCTCGTTATCGGATACTGTAACGAATACCCCACCAGATTCTCTAACAGCATTCAGCGCCTTCAACCAGTTGACCGGTTTACCAATTCTGATGGCAGATGCAATTGTATGTGGTTTTTCAACTTCAATTAAAGAGTCGCTTCTTGTGCTCCACGTAGCAACAAGTGGAGCTGCACCCTCAGCTTGTACCCCAATCATCTTAGGTAACTTATTTATTAGTCCATAACTAAAGAGCTCTTTG
This sequence comes from Ignisphaera sp., assembly GCA_038735125.1. NCBI lineage: Archaea > Thermoproteati > Thermoproteota > Thermoprotei > Desulfurococcales > Desulfurococcaceae > Ignisphaera > Ignisphaera sp. The sequence goes on along the minus strand of JAVYNU010000003.1, from coordinate 32,125 downwards.
AACCCCTTCCAAATAGCCGATATATTTCCTGCATTACCAACAGGAACAACAATAGCCTCTGGCACCTCAGAAAGCTCATCAACAATCTCAAAAGCTATTGTCTTCTGCCCCTCTAGCCTCCATGGATTGTAAGAGTTTAGCGGATACAAATCTCTTTTACCATTTATAACAGCCTCGGTGAAAACCTCTTCCAACGCATCATCAAATACCCCATCAACCTCGACAATTTTCGCACCATGTAGAAGTGACTGAGCGAGCTTTCCTCTCGCAACACCACCACGCGGCAACACAACAACGCATTTAAGACCTGCTCTCGCAGCATAAGCCGCTGCTGAAGCAGCAGTATTGCCGGTGCTTGCAACAACAACACCCTCAACACCTAGATGCTTGGCTATTGTCACACCAACTGTCATTCCCCTATCCTTAAAGCTCCCAGTTGGGTTCCCACCCTCGAACTTCACATACACATTTCCATTGACAGCTCTATTAACTCTGATAAGCGGTGTGCCACCTTCGCACATTGTAACAGGCTCTATATCATCATTTATAGGTAGTAGCTCTCTATATCTCCAAACGCCAAACCTTCTTCTTCTTGCTTTATCCCAGCTAAAACTTGTTTTAGCAGGCATTACAACTTCCAATAGGTTTTTACATCTTGGGCATATGAATAGCCATGGATCTGGATCGTAGACAGCTCCACATTTTATGCATCTAAGTTTTACTCCGTCTTTGAATATTTTCTTGTGTGGAGAACTTTCTATGTTTCCAAGTCATCCACCATAGTCTAAATATACTTTGGGACAGGGGTTAAAAAACTTTCTATGAATGTATTTCAGAGTTTAGAACCTTCACAAGAGCATTAACAACATCAACTGTTTTGTAGGTTCCCCCTAGATCTGGTGTCAAAATTTTTAGATCTTCCACCACGGTATGTATAGCCTTATCCAAGTTTTTTGCCTTTACATGGAGATCAGCATCATCGAATTTTTCATATAGGTAGTAGAGCATCAACTTAGCAGCCTCTATCTCTCCAATGGGGTTGGCTATACCCTTTCCAGCTATATCGGGGGCTGTCCCATGAACAGGCTCAAAAACAGCTATGTCACTGCCTATTTGTGCAGAGCCGCATAGTCCAAGGCTACCAACCATAGCTGCGGCAAGATCAGATAGGATATCTCCATATAGATTTGGTGTAACCATAACCCCTAATCGTTCGGGGTTTCTAACAATTGTGTAAGCAGCTGTATCAACAATAATCTCTTCTGCAGTTATATCAGGATATCTCTTAGCTACTTCAAAGAAAACATCTCTGAAGAGTCCATCGGATATCTTCAAAACATTGGCTTTGTGAACAACTGTGACTTTTTTAAACCCGTTTTTCTTAGCATAGCTAAATGCATATTCTGCTATCCTTTTAGCACCTTCATAGGTAATGATCCTAAGAGATATGGCCGTTCCTTTAAATAGCCCCTCGATACCTACATAGACATCCTCGCTATTCTCTCTAACTATAACAAAGTTGAAATCCTTTAGTGAAAAGCCCTTGAAGCTCTTAAAAGGTCTCACATTGGCATACAAGTCAAGTTCTTTTCTAATCAAAATATTGATGCTTTTGAACTCTTTTTCATGTGGGGGTGTATAGAGAGGACCCTTCAAGATGGCATCCATCTTCTTGGCAACGTCAAAAAAGCCCTCCTCTAGTGGCTTTCCAAAACGCTTGTAGTATTCGTATCCAGCCCTCAGCTCAACAAATTCAGCATCTATTCCAAGGGCATTCAACACATGAAGTGCGGCATCAACTATTTCTGGCCCTATACCATCTCCCTTCAAAACCCCTATCTTGTACCTCTTGACCATGGAAGTCCACCATATCTCTTGATGTATTCTACAACTCCGCCAACCTCAAGAATGTCAAGAATTTCCTTGGGGAAGGGGGTAAACCTCTCTTCAACGCCTTTTGTAATGTTCCTTACAATGCCATTTGATATATCAACCTCTACCACATCTCCTGTCTCGCTAACATCTGGAATGATCTTTGCAACAATCACCGGCAGCCCAATGTTTATAGCATTTCTGTAGAATATGTGTGCAAAGCTCTTAGCAACAATAGCTCCAACTCCAACAAGCTTTAGTAGTCTTGGTGCCTGCTCTCTGCTAGAGCCTTTCCCAAAGTTTCTGCCACCAACAATTATATCGCCTTTTGAAACCAGTTTGTAGAATCCAGGTATAACGTCTTCAAGTACGTGAACAGCCATCTTATTCATATCATTTATGGCTTCGAATTTGTATTTCCCAGATATTATATGGTCTGTACTTATATTGTCTCCAAGCTTCCAACACTTTCCACGGACAATCACATTGGCCCACCCCTAAGAAAGGTATTTCCTGGGATCAGCTATTCTACCCTCTATAGCTGTAGCAGCGGCTACAGCGGGTGATGAGAGGTACACCTTGCTATCTCTATGTCCCATTCTACCCGGGAAGTTTCTGTTTGTTGTTGCCACAGCAACTTCGCCAGCTGCTAAAAGACCCATGTGAGCACCTACACATGGTCCGCATGTTGGGGGTGCTATAGTGCATCCTGCACTAGCAAGAATGTCTATATAGCCTCTTTTCAGAGCCTCCATATAGACCTTTCTAGAAGCTGGTGATACTATACATCTTACACCATCTTTTACCTTTCTCCCATGCAATATTCGTGCAGCTATCTCTATGTCCTCCAACCTGCCATTTGTACACGAGCCTATGAAAACCTGGTCAACCTCTACGTTGCTTACTTCACCAACACCTTTAACATTGTCAACATCCGGTGGAGCAGCTACCACAGGCTCCAATTTAGAGACTTCAACAATAAGCTCATCAACATAGCCATCTTCTTTTTCCCAATCAACATCTCTGTAAATGGTATACCCTCTTTCATTTAGCCACTTCCTAGCAACCTCATCAACTGGCATAATAGCCGACTCAGCGCTCATCTCTGTGCACATATTTGTTAACGTCATTCTAGAGTCTACACTTAGATACTTCAGTGTATCACCTCTAAACTCAACAGCTCTACCAAGCATACCGTCAGTACCTATACTACCTATTATGTGAAGCGCTATATCCTTGCTCATAACACCTTTCGGCATAGTCCCTGTTAAAACAACCTTAGTCGTTTCAGGCACCTTAAGCCACAGCATCCCAAACATCATGGCAATAGCTGCATCAGTACTTCCAACCCCAGTGGCATAAACACCTATGGCACCAATTGTCGGTGTATGACTATCAGCTCCAACGACAACCATGCCGGGTCTAACAAGACCGTCCTCAACAACAACTTGGTGGCTAATACCATAGCCAACATCGAATAGTTTCACTCCATACTCTTTTGCAAATCTCCTCATCTCCTTATGAACAGTAGCAGCAGCAACATGCGGGGCTGGGGAAGAGTGGTCGATGAAGAAAAACGCTCTTTCTACAGCAACCCTCCTCTTTAATTCAAGCTCTTTTTCAACAACATCTATTACAAGTGGTGCTGTACCGTCTTGCGCATAGACAGCATCAATATTTATAACAACAATCTCTCCTGGTGAAACATTTCTGCCAATCGCTTTAGACACTATCCTATCTATCAAGCCCATTCAAGGAACACCACAAGAAATCCTTCGAATCGCTTTTACAATGTCTTTGTCTCGACCTCGGGGAAATGCTTCTTCACAATTTCAAGCATCTCACTATCTGATAGTGGCTCAACTCTATTGGTCTTATTGAATAGTTCTACAATTTCATTGTATATTGCAACAACCCTTGGGTCATCTTTCGATATGTGGTTATAGCCTAGATAGTTCCTAAGCCAGATTACGACAGCCGATCTTCCAGAGTATGGGGTTATCGCAACAGAGTATGGTAGTCCCAGAACCTTTACTGGATCGAATGGCAAGTAAACCTCGGGATTCTTTAGAAGGCCGTCGGCATGTATACCTGCTTTTGTTCTAAAGGCATTTCTACCAACAATTGGATAGTGCTCAATTATTTTGAGACCCATTCTCTCAAAGAGTTCAGGTAGCTTTGACAGTGCCTTCAAGTTTATTCTGCTGTCGCCTCTTATAGAAGCATAGTGAATAGCCATAATCTCTAGTGGGCAGTTGCCAGCTCTTTCGCCAATGCCTAGAAGGGTACAGTTGCCAGCTGCTGCACCATACATCCATGCAGCAAGGTGATTGGCTACAACAAGCCCGAAATCGTTGTGCCCATGGAACTCTATATACTCCTGTGGAATGCTAGTGGTTCTCCTAATTGCTTGTATAATTGCTGGTATCCCTCTTGGAAGTGGCACCTCTGGAAATGGTAGTCCAAGCCCCAGGGTATCTGGGAGTTTTATCTTAACGGGCGTTTTGTACTTCTCGCTTAACTCGAGAAGCCTCTTCACAAAGGGTATTACAGCTCCGAAAATATCGGCTCTTGTTATATCCTCTAGCGATGCTCTAATGGTTATTCCATGGCTAAGAGCTTTTTCGGCTACCTCTAGATATTTCCTAAAAGCCTCTTCTCTTGTTGCATTAAACTTGTATTTTATGTGGTAATCAGATATGGACATGAGCATGACAGTCTCGTCGAGTTTTGCATCTATAACAAGCTGGAGATCCGAATGTGTAGCTCTTATCCAGCCAATTATCTTCGGATATCTATATCCATAGGATAAAAGTCTTTTCGCAGCCTCTCTATCTTTTTCTGTATAAAGAAACACTTCTGTGCTTTCAATACCTCCCCTACCACCAATATCAGCTAAAATTTCGTAAATCTCCTCACATTCTTCAACAGTAAAAACCCTCCAACCTTGCTGACCATCTCTAAGTGTAGTGTCAGTAAGAAAAATCTTACTTAAATTCTCCCTAAGCTCAACATCTGTAACAACGAGCCTTGGTACACTATCAAATGGATAGAGATCTCTGAAAAACTTCATATTCCCATCTAATTCCATGAAAACATCACCAGATATGTTAAGTTGCAATGCTACAAAAATTTCGTGCAAACCTAAAATAATTGTCTTATAATGCTATGGTGCGTATTCATGGAGCGTAGTTTAAAGAATTCAGCACCTTTAGTAAATGGTTTGATGCGAATTCCATAGCATAAGAGCGTCATGACAAAGGATCAAACTCTGTGATTATTATATACTTTTTAAAATTGCTTAAACCCGTTTTAGCCGATAAATTTATATACCAATAGACTCGAAACAAAGATTTGGTGAACACCTTTTGTCGATAGATACAAAGTCCTTGTAGTAGACAGGGTATCAGAGAAGTTCTTGGATAGCTTGAAGAAGCATGGATTTGAGGTTTGCTATAGACCAGGATTATCAAGAGAAGAGCTACTCAATAATGTAGAGAGCTATAATGTTCTTGTTTTCCGGGGAAGGCTAAAAATAGATAAAGAAGTTATTGATAGAGGCGCTAACCTGAGAATTTTGGCTAGATACGGTATAGGATTGGATAATGTGGATATAGAACATGCTGTGAGAAGGGGTATAGCTATTGTAAATGCCCCTTCAGCATCAATTATAAGTGTAGCTGAACTGACGATAGCACTAATGCTAACAGTTTATAGAGGACTCTATGAACTCATACACAGCGTCAAATGTGGTGAGTGGCCCAAGGGTAAGCACATCGGCAGGGAACTGTATGGCAAGAAACTTGGTGTAATAGGTTTTGGTAGAATTGGTAGTAGGGTTGCTTACTATGCTAAGTCACTTGGCATGGATGTAATGGCTTATGATATTAGGGACATATCTAAAGAGGTTTCAAAGCTTGGTGGTGTACAAGTAGATCTGGAGAAGCTTTTAAGCGAGACAGATGTTGTGACACTACATGTTCCTTTGACTCCTCTGACATGGCACATGGTAAATGATAAGACGTTGTCTATGATGAAAGACGGCGCAGTCTTGGTTAATACTAGCAGAGGTGAGGTCATAGATACAGATGCGTTACTAAAACATGTTGATAGGCTTGGTGGTGTAGCTCTAGATGTTCTCGAGCAGGAGCCTCCAAGAGATGAGAAGATATGGAAGTTGGTTAAACATCCAAAAGTTGTTGTAACACCCCATATAGGGGCTGAAACAGTTGAGGCAATGGATAGGATAGCAGATGAGCTTGTGAAAAACATTCTGGAGGCGGTGGACTGGCTTTGAAATATCTAACACCAGGGCCTGTTCAAATACCTAGACAAGTTATCGACGCCATAGCGAAACAGCCACAGTTTCACAGAACAGAGGAGTTTAGAGAGGTGTTCAAGAGGGTTATTGAAAAGCTTTCAACTGTGTATAAAACAACGCCTGTGGTAATACCGGGAACAGGAACCCTTGCTGTTGATGTAATGGTCTACAACTATATTAATCCAGGGGAGAAGGTAGTTGCAATAACAAATGGGGAGTTCGGAGACAGACTTATAGAATCTATAGAGTCTAGAGGTGGAGTTGTACACAAAATAGAGTGGGAATACGGTGACGTTCCTCCACCAGACATCGTTGAAGATACTGTTAGAAAGGTTGGTGATGTAAAGGCGATTGCTGTTGTTCACAACGAGACTAGTACAGGAACCACAAATAGATTTATTGAGAAATATCAAGATGTCGCAGATTCTTATGGTGCTGTACTCCTTGTTGACAGTGTTTCCCTCTACCCTGTAGAGGTATTTAAAAGGGAGATAGATGTTATTGCGACAGCATCACAAAAAGCATTCATATCACCTCCAGGGGCGGCTATACTGTACATAGCTAAGAAGCCAAGAGCAAAAGCCTCTGTACCACCTTCAATGAGCTTAGAAAAGTTCCTTCAAAGCCTTAAGAAGTGGGAAACACCATATACGCCACCAATAAATGTTATATATGGTCTCGATGCAGCACTTGACTATATTCTTGGTATGAGTGTTGATAAGTACCGCGAGATGCACAAAGAAAGAGCTGAATATCTATATAATAGCATTAGACTAAAGCCTGTTGCAAGAGAAGGTCTAAGAAGCTACACGGTAACAGCTTTCTACAGCACCAGAGCTAGAGACATTATAGCAGAGCTGAAGAAAAGTGGATATGTGATAGCAGGTGGAATGGGCAAGCTAAGGGATAACACTATTAGGATAGGCGTGATGGGGGATATAACAATGGAGGATCTTGGAAAAGTTGTTGAGATAGTGAATAGATATGTGGATTGATGATAGTTACTGCAAACTCTGTCTAATTTACTCTAGATCCAAAGACCTTGTAGAGCTTGGCCATGGAGATAAGCTATCAAAGCTTTTAAAGAGGCTTGCAAAGATAGTTGACGAAGAGAATAGCAGGTCAAAGGCCTTCGCAAACTCATTTGAATATGTTAAGAAATTAACTAGATCCAGGGATCCATATCAGGAGAGGAAAAAGATGCTAAAGGAGATTGGAAGGAGAATAGCACAGACAGTTGAAAAACATCTAGAGAGTATTGGGTGGGACATTAGAGAAGCAATTAGGATATCAGCGGCTGCGAACATCATAGACACGAGCGTTCTTGGATATGAAAATACAAAGAGCTTGGATGAAGCTATATGGGATAAGCCAGTAATAGAGGATGTTTTTGAAATTCCAAAGAATGAGGATATATATATTGTTCTAGACAATGCAGGTGAGGCAGAGATAGACAAGGTTTTAGCAAAGGCACTTACATACAATGGCTACAAAACATTCATAGTTGTCAGAAACAAGGCATACGAAATAGATGAAACGGATGGCGACTTTGATGAAAAAAGCTTTAACATTGTATCAACCCCTGGTAGCATGTCTCCTGTGGTATATATAGACAGGGGCCTCATAATAGCCAAGGGGATAGCAAATGCAGAAGCCTATGCAGAATTCGGAAAGACAAAATCTGTCCATCTTCTAAGAGCAAAATGTGATGTGATAGCAAAGAGATTTGGTGTACCAAAAAACTCTGTGCTTATAGTTTCTGGGGATAAGGTAAAGAGTGTTTTAGGAGGGAAATAGTTGGGTTTCCAAAACTACAGCAGGCTTCTACATGTTTTACATATTTGTTGCCTTACATAAACACTGTAAGAGATAATAGTTATCATGCCTGCAAAAAGCTCTGACCCAAATTTATAAACAATTTTAGGACTTAAATGTTCAAATACCATGTTTGTATTACTGATAGAGTACTTCATTACATATATGTATAGATTTTCTAAGGTTCATTATAGCTTATAAATCTATATAGCTATAGCTATGAATGGTGTGTATAGTGGCTGTTTATAGAAGGCGTGTGCAGAGGATAGGCAAATCAACATATATAGTGTCCTTGCCTAATTCGTGGGCTAAAGAAATTGGTCTCGAACCCAAAATGAATGTTGTTATGGAGGTTCTGCCTGATCTATCCCTAAGGATATATGTTCCTTACAAACAGGAGAGGGGTAGTATATCAGAACATGTTGTTTATGTAGATCCTAGCTACTCTGACGAGGATATCGTTAGAGAGATTATAGGTGGGTATGTTGCTGGAGCTTCAACAGTGAAACTTGTTTATAAGGGTGTTAAGAGGGAGTTTATTGAGAAAGCTGTTTCAGTTGCTAAGGAGAAGTTAATGGGTCTTGAAGTAATAGACGAGGATGCAACCAGTGCAACGCTTCAGATTGTTGTTGATCCGAATCTAAGTAATTTGAATAGTGTTATGAAGAGAATGACAAGGCTTGTGATAAGCATGCACGAAGATATAATATCGTATCTAACCGAAGCAGCAGATAAAAGCGTATTGGATGCTGTTATAGCTCGTGACAACCTCGTTGACAAGCTATATCTACTCGCGCTGAGACAGTTAATAGCCATTCTGAGTGACCCCTATGAAATGGGTAGAAAGGGACTCAAATACTATGACGCCATATACATGACAATGTTTCTTAAAAGTGTTGAAAGAGTGGGAGATCATGCAGTAAACATATCAAAGTCTCTACAAACATTAGAAACGCCACCAAAATTCATATCAAATCTATACACAAGCGCCATAGAGGTATTCAAAAACATATGCGAAGCATATCTAGTACCAGACAAGAATATGGCTATAAACATAACAAAGAAAATAGAAGAGCTGAAGCAGTTAGAAGAAGAGATTAGGAAAAGTTATGGAGGAGAGCTAGCAAAACAAATAGCAGTAACAAGAATATTAGACGCAATATCAAGGGTAATAGCCAGAAGCATAGACATAGCAGAAGAAGTCATAGATATATATGCACTCAAAAAGATGGACAAAATACAAATGAGAACGGAGGAAAATGAAGGGCAGGAATAGTTAAAACTATGCCAAGTACTTCCTCAAAGACTCGATAATCCTAGTAACATCAATCTCAGGAGACCAAGCCCTAGAACGAGGATCATACTCGGTTTCAACATCCAAACCAGCCCTAACCTCAACAGGATAAGGCCTTGGAACACCATAGAAAATGTAATACGGCTCAACAACAAAATAGTTTATGACCTCTTCAACAGGTTCACAGCCATAAGAAGATAAAGCCTTATCCAAAGAGATAACAAAATCATTATGAACAGCACGAGGAGCGAGAACACTAACCCCAGTTACACCACTATTTGCATTGCCAACACATGAAACTATAAATGGATGTGAAATAGCCCTAGAACAAAAATCAATACAATTCTTACAAGAAGTTATTAAGGTAGATCCATAATTAGAAAACTCTGCAAAACTTGCACCAGCCATTCTATAGCCAAGAATAAGATTCTCAACATGTTTAACAACATGTCTTTCTATTCGATCAACAGTAAAAGACTTTAAAAGAACTTCATTAACTTTCTTTGTTAGCGCTCTAAGAGTTATGTAAGGCTTATCCTCAATTATATCAAGTATTACCAAATCAAGGCTGTCAAACTTTGTTGGTGTAAGCAAATACTCTTCATCAATATCATATTTATTCTCGAATGCAGTCTGAATACCATTATTCAAAAGATAATTGTAATCACCTTTTAAATAGCTTTGAAGAAGATTTGGATGAGGCTTAGACCTCAAAACAAAATTAAATGAATATATAGATCTTACAAAATTTTTCATATTATCTTCAATAACGAGCTTGGATCCAAATGGATTTTGGATAATAAGTTGAAGACCGCCATCAAGTGTTAGAGAAATTGATCTCACAAAAGGTAACTTAAGGTTAAGCAACTCCTTAATTGCTCCATGTTTTTCTAGAAGATATACCCTAGCTTTCTTTAAGATTAGTAGGGTTAGATTTAAGCCAAGTCTTTGTTGAAGTATGTCAACCCAAAAACGAACTTTATATCTATGAGCAAATGATAGAAATATGTTACGTATAACCCTGTAGTCCATTCCAAGATCTTCCTTAAGTCTTGTGACAGTTACCCTTCTAAGTAGATATATTTTGCGAAGAAAATCTAGATACTGCTGCGGGATAATGTTGGCCAATACCATGTCACCAAAATAATTTAAAAATTTTACACAATCTACTACTTTGAGACTAAGGATTTAAAACCGCTACTATAAAATAAAGAATATCATTAGACATATAAAAAATTTAATGGGTTCAGCAATAATCTAGAAGGGAGAAAATGGCGGTGGACTTTTTGGTGTGCCAGCTGCAATTGCCATTGCAAGTGGTATAGCTATGGAAGCTGTTGCTACACCAATTTTTATATACTTATATAGGTTCACTTTTCTCTCTGTTTTCATATTTGTACACCGAACAAATATCTTTTTGGACAAGATATACAGTTTTTCATTATGTGATTTTGCAGAGGAGATGTGGACAAAATTGCTATGTTCATTTCTTTGTATTGTTTATACAATTGCTTATGTGTTATGTCCAAGCTTTTTTCTGATTATAAAGTTTTCGGTGGTGCAATTATGCATTGAATAATGCGTTTCTCTATATTATCTAGTCTTTAAAAACTTTTTCTCGATTTCTTGATAACATATCATTGTTTTTATGGATATGTTTCTGTGTGTCAAGTATTTATATTGTAGGTGAGTTAATATGGGTGCTCCAGGCAATAAATTGGGTAATTGTATCAAGAGTGTTTTGAATACTTTGATGCCTGGTTTTGTTTATGTTGTTGAGGTTTATGCTAGGACATCTATTGATAGGGTTTATGAGAGTAGTGTGCTTAGGGATATTCTTAGAAGGTTGTGTGGTTCTGATGAGGCTGCCTCTATGATTTTCAGTTTTATTGATAGAAGGGTTAGAGAGTCTTGTTTTGAGTCTCCTTAATAGTTTTTAGATATGTTATCGACGCTATTGTCATTGCTATTGGCCCTACTATGTAGCCTGCTAATAGTATTAGTGATGTTATCGATAATGCAAGGGCTATATAGCCCCATGCTCTCTTGTTTTTCAAAATCATTATAATAAGTATTGTTATAGATGCTATAGCAAGCACTATGTGTATAGAGCCAGCTACTGTAAGCATTTCTCTAATAGTTGTTTCCTCAAAGTTTAGCTTTTCAGCAAGGGATTTTATATAGGTTTGGTTTGCTGTAGAAGCTTTTAAGATTGTGATGCCACTAATAATTATTGCTATAGATCCGAGAGCATATATTGTATATAGCATAGTCAAATATTTTCTCATAGCTCTACAACTCAAGATCTTTATATATAACCATTCTTCTGGCGTCGAATCCTAGAATCTCTGTAGTAAGCTTAATAATGTTTTCAAGTGTTGGCTCTTTTCTAACATTTCTAATAAACTTTTTATCATTGAAGCTGTTTGAGAGTAGAGCAAAGATTATTTTATTGAGCAGTCTTCTACCATCAGAATTGAGAACAAGTCTCTTATCAAAATACTTGTCTATATTTGTCAAAAGTTCGATTAAAAGGCTCTTCACGTAATCCAACAACCATACACCAAAACACATATATTTTTAAGAGTTAATATGGCTTAGCACTACATCATATACCTTCTTAGCAATGCCAAGATTTGTATGTAGAATCTCTAAAGAGTCTGTATAAATTGTGTAATTCTTTTCAATGCCTTGAAGCCCCTCCAAAAAAGCTTTGAATCCATGCTCCAAACCTGTACTATAACCACCTTCAAGAACAATTACAGTTGGCACTCTGAATCTTTTAATTGCTGAGCCAAGTATATGGAAGGAGGAGCTTGTTAGAGCCAAGTTAGCTAGACCATCGTCTCTATAGCCATCGAAGCCAGCAGATACAACAAGTGCTTCAGGGGTATAAACATTGATTAGAGTCTCGACAAGCGGTATAATATGAGTCAGAGACTCGTCTGTTGATCTAGGTCTCAAAATAAAATTTGCTTTGTATCCATATCCATCACCTTCACCAATATCTGTCGGATAGCCTGTGAAAGGGTATAGCGTTGATGGATCTTGATGAATATCTATATGAAGTATCTTCTCTTTGTAGAATATCTCCATGGTACCATTGCCATGATGAGCGTCAAAATCTATTACAGCAATTCTTTTAAGGTTTCTATCCCTAAATCCAAGGACACTAGCAACAGCATTATTAAAAATGCAGAACCCATTAGTTGATGCACCCATGGCTCTTCCAACCAGCCCAGCATGGTGGCCTGGCGGCCTACTTAAAACCACAAATATGTTATTTGCTGTATTGGCTAATTCATATGAATAATACAATGTCTCTAATGCAAGTTCGCATGTGTTGCTAGTTATATAGGTATCTGAATCAAGCTCATAGAAACCCTTTTTGCAGTGACCAAGAATATCATCTACATATCCTTTGGCATGCACCCTAGAAGCTATTTCTATAGCCTCTTCCTCATCAAACTTATTGACCCAAAAATCCGCAGAAATGCTGAGTTTTTCAATGGTTTGTAGCAATATGCTCATTCTTAGTGGATTTTCAGGATGATAGTAAGGGGGAATATGCTTGGTCAAAGCATTTTTAACAACAATGACAAACATACTGTTGCTACCGTCAACAATTTAATCCTGCGCTTATTAGGTTTAGAAATAAAAACTCTTTTAAATACGTCTTCTTCGGTGAAAATCTTTGGGTAATTTGAAGAGCTTTAAAATTAGAGCTTCAAAGACATTACTACATTTTGGAGTTGGTATTGCTAATAGCATTGAAGATTTTTTGAAGAGGTTTAGAAGAGTCTATGTGATTACAAGCATGTCTGCTGCCAGGGTTAGCGGGGCTCTTGCGAATGTTGAAAATGCTTTGAAGTCTCTTGGAATACCATATGAGGTTTTCGATGGTGTTACACCAAATCCATTTGCATCTATGATAAATAGTGTTTCCGAAAGGGTCTGGAGATTTGGTGCAGAGGCTATTGTGGCTATAGGTGGTGGAAGCGTTATAGATACTGCAAAAGTGGTTTCAGTTGTCTCCCATTGTGGTGGACTTGTAGAGGACTATTTTAAGGGTTATAGAGAGCCATGTGGATCTATACCTGTTTTGGCTGTGAATTTAACACATGGGACAGGCTCTGAGGTTAATAGATATGCCGTGGTCACTTTAGAGAATCCGAGAACAAAATATGGTCTTGCATCAGATTATATGTACCCTGTAGCATCTTTTGATGACCCTAGGTACCTTGTTACATTGCCGAAAAGCCAAACGATCTACACAGCATTCGATGCTTTTTACCATGCATTAGAGGCTTCATGTGGCGTTGATTCCTCGCCATATGTTGTAGCAATTGCTGAAGAAGCTGTTAAGAACATTGTTTACTGGCTTCCAAAGGCAATTGAAAATCTTGGTGATGTAGAGGCCAGATACTGGCTCCTATATTCATCCATGTTAGCAGGTATAGCTATAGACAATAGCAGAGCGCATGTAATACATGCTGTCGAGAATGTTTTAAGTGGTATCAACACCTCTCTTCCGCATGGAGCAGGCCTCTCAATGCTTGGACCAGCGGCAATCAAGTATCTATATCAGGCATCTCCAGAAACATTACATAGAATACTAAGATATATAGATCCACAGCTTGAGCCAGACCCGAAACATGCTGAAAGGGCGGCTGATGCTGTTAAAAGGTTTCACAAATCCATGGGATTCAATGAAAATCTTCGACAATATGGATTCTCAGAAACTGATGCAGATAAGATTGTTGATACAGTCACAAAATACTTATCATATAGTCTTAGGTTATCTCCTATAGAGCCCTCCAAGGATATTTTAAAAGAGATGTATATCTCAGCCTTAAACTTCTAGTGGTGTTTTTATTGAGGGTTCTAATAGTAGGCAATATAACTATCGATGAAATTGGGGATAGGATTAGAGTTGGTGGGACAGGATACTATGGTGGTAGAGCACTTGCAGAGTATCTAGATGCAGAGGTCTATGTGGCTACAAACATTGGCGAGGCTTACAAAGGTCTCGTGAAAGGTGTTCTAGAGTCCCATGGAATAAAGGTTATTGAAGCTGGCCATAGCTCCACACCAGTATTTGTCATTAGAGATGGCAAAGCTGTTGGCTTTAAGGGTGAAAGTCCTAGGATAAGCCTATCAAATTTAGAGCCTTATGCAAAAATTTATAGATTCGATGTGGTTATCCTAGGGCCTATTCTCAGAGAGGTAGATTTGAATGAAATAGATTATGTATTGTCTTGGAGTCCCAAGGTCACAGCACTTGATATTCAGGGTTTGGTAAGAAGTGTTGCTAATGGCGAACTAAGGCTTATCTGGGATTATAGTATTGAGGAGAAGCTTGGAAGAGTAGATGTTGTACATGGCAATGTGAAAGAATTTTGTTTCTCAAGTGACTTAAAAAATGTTTTAAGCAAAGTAAGGGAATGGAGTTTAGCAACAAAAACAACCTATCTTATCAGCTTGGATGAAAGAGGTCTATACATTGTGGCAGATAATGAAATACTATACATTAAGTCACCAGCAATAAGTTCTGTTGACGAGGTTGGCGCAGGAGACATCCTATTATCTGTCACGGCATACTATATTGCGAAGGGCTTTAACACTATAGAATCTGTTCTCAGAGGGGTGGCTGCAGCAACTCTAAAAGTAGAGAATGCATATAGAGAGTGGTTCAATAAAGACTCTCTAGAGTCTCTAGTAAAAGAGTTAGAAAGGCTTGTGGAGGAGGTGAAGATATGACAATCATCGATGAGCAAATCAAGGAGATTCTAGCAAGGAGAGATCCAAAGGGCTACTATGTGATTCCGTCTGATAGAAGCAGTATGGATATTGTTAGTCGTTTTTATAGTGATTTAGAGTTTGAGGAGGTTGGTGACTTGGTGTTCATAAAAACTAGGTCTAGGAGAGTTGCAGAGAGAATTGCAAGAATCCTGATTCAGAAAGGACTCATAAAATCGGTGTAAACTTAATATACATATTCCCTCATTCTAGCTGTTACAACTGCTGAGAATAGCCTCAATATAGTTGATATCATGTATGATATTCTAAGGCCTTGTATCAGCCCAAAGGTATTGATGAGATAGTTAGAGGCTAAACCTCCCACCATAGAACCCACAAAATTTGCTAAGCCAATAGATGTGTTGTATACCCCAAAAAATGTTGCCCTATCTCCTTCTCTTGCACACTCTATTATGTACATAGGGAATATTATGTTTGTGAAACCACTAATAAAACCCGTGAAAATGTTTAGCGTAAGTAGATGTACATAGCTAGTTGAAAATGCATAAACTAGGGGGACGGTAACAAGGCCAAATCTATTTAACAATGTGTAGAACCTATATCTGCTTCTCCCAACATACCTTCCAGCTAGGTATTGGATGCTATAGAGAGGGATGTTATCTGTGCAGGCGAGAGATTTAAGACATCTCGCTGACTCAATATAAATAAAGGCCAGGCCATTGACATGGAGAAATTGTACAAGGTGTTTGCATATACAAAGCCTTTGAATCTTGGATTAGATAAAGCGATTTTAAAGCTCTTTACGAATTCTTCAATGCCAAGGCTAACATGTTTACGAAATGGACACAAATCACAATTAGTGTTTCTATCAATAATATTTCTAGATATAGATAATGTTGCAAATACTGATATAGATCCAAATGCAAGTGCCAAGAGAAATATTACAAGCAATGCTAAGAAAGTGCTTGACATACATTGAAACATTATTGTTGTTGCTATATTGCCAGCTATGCTGAATGCTGCTGAGAGATTCGAATGCATAGAATATACTATGGCTCTATCAGACTGTTCAGCAAGATCGCTAATAACATCCCCAATTACTGGGGCTGACGCTGAGCCTATAAATGTTGCTATAGCTGATATGGCTATAATTTCATATGGATTCATAGAACCGAAGATGCCTATCAAAATTAGGGAGGTGATAGATATGATCATGGTTGACAAAGCTCCCAATAAGAGCATTAGTCTTCGGCGTCCAGTTGAGTCACTTATTCTACCCCACATAACCTGACCTATATTACCAAGTAGATTGTTGGATGCTTGGAATATGCCAGACTCTGTCGCACCTCCACCATAGTAGACTATCAGATATGGCAAGATCGGTGATATGAGGTTATTTGAAAAGGAAAGTGCGGATATTCTAAGGTAGAGCTTTTTTATTGTATTGGTTCTATGCATATTCAAATCATGTGGCAATATATATCACTATTAAGTATATGCTATTATTTTAATAAATTTTATTATTTATAATTATAAAGCGATAAAAGTTTATTGTGTGGTGAATGCTTTGGAGTGCCGAAAATGTGGCTCAAAGAATATAGACGTTTTTAGACTTAAACTACCAGAGTCCTTGCCCATGGCAGTAGTGGTCACCATTCCTAAGAGTATCAGAAACGAGCTTACGAAATTGCTTGAAAATTATGATACTTTTGAGATGTATATTTGTAGAGATTGTGGCTATACTGAATTAAGGTTTGTCAGAAGAGGTTTAAAGCCAAGCGACAAAGATGCTGACAGAGGCTTTTCCACTAGTAACCTTCTCTAGCTTGAGTCTAGCAAAGGTATACAACGCTCTTTTATTATCTAGCTCGATTGATTGTGTAGAGTGCTCCTCTACATTTCCAGAACTATGTAAAACCCAATAATTGTTGGGTAATTCTATAAGTGCAGGCTTTCTTGTGACATATAAGCTCCATCTAATCTTTGCATCTCCATTGTTAACTATATCCATAGCTATAAACTCTCTATCTAAGATTTCGAGTGGTGGATCAAGCCAAACCCCATTTCCAGGATCTATACCTAGTGCCAGAATCCATGTCAAAGGTTTTTTAGGTATTTCAACTACTTCTATTACCTGGGAACCAGCATAACCTCTCCAATCAACAGCACCAATAGATCCCCAAAGTGTTGGGAAAACATGCGTTGTTTCTAAGAGTCCGTAACTAGATGGTGTGTAATGAGGTGATGGTATGTGGGAGTACGCTGATGTTATTCCCCACCTAGGCCTACAGTTATAGTCTATAGCAACTATTCCACCACCTGCCTCTAATCCAACAACGGTGAGATTTCCTCCTGCTTCAGCAAGGCCCATTCTAAAAGCGCTATGTGGCTTAAATAACCAAATAGAATTTGTGGTGTTTCCGCTTTTTGGGCATTTCCAAACAATCTCACCATCAGCATCAAGTTCATATATTACACCCAAATCAGCATTTTGGGCCACTAGAAAATCGCCTCCAAAAGAATTTGTGTGTATGCCACTTGCTGTAGAGCCAAATATTCTAGAGATCTTTGCTGCGTTATTCAATGGTATGTTCCAAACAGTTTCCCCATCATATCTAACCCTTCTTACAAAACCACCGTAACCTCCAGATCCATAATCCGTGACTATGAAGCCCCCATCCACATGTATAATATCATGTGGCCACTCACTATCACTTAGGTGCAGGCTCCACTTAATCCTACCACTTTCTCTATCTATTAAAACCCATTTGCCGTCTCTATCAGGGCAAATCAAATCTCCTGCCACGCCACCAATCTTGGGGACATCTTCTAAGAGCATGTGGGCTATATGAGGATTAGGAATAGTTTTACCTGGAACTACAAGCTCTTCCATAGAGTTTCTAGTCATGTCATATATGATTATACTGAACCTGTTGTGTGGATCCGCCATAACAAGTTTTTCTTTGTTGTCGATTGGATCAGTAACATGTTCCGCATAGTGTATAGCGAAATCATGATGATAAAAGAGTACCCTGAACCGGAAACCACCAACACCATAAGTTATAATGTTCATAGACTCACATCAAAATGTTTGATTAAATTGTGGGTAAAAAACTTATATATAGAATAACGGAAGTTATTAGAGGTGAAAAAGAGATATGGCTGATGTTGTAGGGTCTGTGCTTAGCAATTACCAAAGCTATCTAGTGATGTTCATCCAGTTTCTGCTTGGGTTAGCACTTGGCTATGTATCTGTAAAGGCGTTAAAATATATTCTAGCATTTATAGCAATACTAGCTTTAGGAACACTATTATCTATATGGTCTCTAGGGGCAGCACCATCAGATGTGCTGAAAACTATTGGGCTATCAATCGAGAGCTTAAAGAGTCTAGCAACTCTACTTGGGCTGATGACCATAGGTCCGGTGTCTGTGGGTTTCATAATAGGCGCTCTAATAGCTTTGCTAAGAAAGTGAAACAACAATATTTTTTCATCTATTGACATAGAGTATTTTTCTGTATTGTGTATTTGTCAACATTCATCAACAAGCTAAAGCATGCCGTTTCACAAAGGTAATGTATCGGCATGATTTGTGTCAGCGTTTGCACCGCTCATCACATCATTCAGCCCCGGATTCTCGATCATCACATGCATTAAAGCTCAACAAGTCTTATATTGGGGTTAGGCCTTATACCTTTTTCTGTGGTGCAATGAGCATAAGATACATACCTGTTTCAATTAATTCGATTGAGAATATAAAAGGAAATTTGAGTTCAATGCCAGTTAATATTTCTTTAAAGACCACAGCGTTTGTTCGGTCTCCTACATCCTCATCTTCTCTTTATACATTGTCAAATTTCCCTATAGAGTATATTCTTCTATTCATTGGTTTTGCTCTTATATTCATTATAACATTGCTTTATACAAAGAGTTGGTATAGAGAGGAATCCAACGTTCTCGTTCAGTTTGGGGAGAAGGAATATTATGAAGAGATGTGCAAAATTGAATATAGTTATTATGGCTTGAAAAGAATTTTAAGAAATTATTTCGTCAATTTTAGAAACAGAATAAGATGTCCATACTGCACACCTAGAGAGACTCTAAGTAAGCTTTCATTTCTGAAAAGATTTGTTGATGTGTATGAGGATGTGGTCTACGGAGATAAACAAAGAGCTGATGTAGAAACTGTAATAGATGAAGTGAAGAATATTGAAAAATAAGCTACTAATATTTACTTTGATACTTCTATCTCTTGTAATATTTTCTCAATCACAGAAACCAATTGCAAGTATTTTAGATCTTGATCCACCATCTATCTACAATATTGGTCCGGGTGGTATCACAATATTCTATGACTATGAAAAGACTAGAAGGAGTGTACAGATAATCTACAGCTTTGATGAGTTAAAATACTTTGATCCCCAAAACAATGTATTGTTGATTCTAGGCCCTGATAAGGATGTGGATAGCATAGATTCTTTATTCTCTTGGATAGGAAAAGGTGGGGTAGCTATAGTAGGAGATGAGCTTAACCATAGCAAGCAGATATTGAATTATATAGGCATTGAGCAAAGCACTGCCATACCAGGGGTAGGAGAAGCTCAATGCATCATTGGTAATACAACCATTGAGATAGTTATAGATGTTGCCAAAACACTGCTCTCATCTAATAGTAAATCAAGTATATTGTGTCTCTATGGTTCGATGCCTATAGCTTATAACGTCAGTTATGGCAATGGATATATTGTTGTCATTGGTGATTCAAGTATAGTGATTAACGAGATTCTAGCTACATTAAATATTTCAGTCAACAACATTTTTTTCATGGAGCATATAATTGATGGTAAAGGGCTTATAATATATGAGGGTGGGAGAGTTTATAGACCTGTAGAAGCCCAGGCAATTGCTCAGACGATCAGTGTTATTGTCAATGGATTGTCAGATCTATTTCAATGGCTTTTATTTAGACAGGGTAATGTAAGTCTATTGGAGTTCTTTACAGGACTAGTTGTACTATCAATGCTTTATCTAACTGTAAAATTCGGTATTATGGCTAATCCAAGAAAATATTTAAGTAGTTCAGTAGAGAGCAACAAAGAATTTATCAAAAATATTCGTAAAGAGATCTTAGTTGGTGTTGACAAATGGCAGAATATTCAAAGATAAAATTCTATGGCTCTATGATTGAAAAAGTTGTTGAGAATATTCAGAAAAAAGTTGTGGGCAAGAGAAAAGAGCTTGAATTGATACTTGCAACACTTTTTTCAGAGGGTCATATTCTTCTCGAGGGTGTTCCAGGCGTTGCAAAAACTCTCATGGCTAAATGTGTGGCACTATCTCTTGGTCTAGACTTTAAGAGGATTCAAGCAACTCCTGATATGCTACCATCTGATATAATAGGTTTTCAGTTTTTTGATGCAAAGGAATCTAAGTTTGTATATAGGAAAGGGCCTATATTCACAAATATTCTATTTGTTGATGAGATAAATAGGGCACCACCAAAAACCCAGGCAGCGTTGCTTGAGGCCATGCAGGAGAGGCAGGTTACTGTAGAGGGTATTACATATCCACTTCCCAAACCTTTTCTGGTTATAGCAACCATGAATCCAATAGAAATTGAGGGCACATTTCCACTTTCAGAGGCTCAAGTAGATAGATTCCTAGCAAAGGTTGTTATAGGGTATCCAACAATTGATGAAACTGTTGAGATCCTAGACAAATTCGAATCTATATCGAGTCTAGATGATATGCAACCTGTTTTAAATAAGGAAGAGGTTTTAACCATGATTAGACTTGTTAAGGATGTTTATGTAGAGCAAAACATTAAGAAGTATATTGCAGCCATAGTAGAGGCTACAAGGAGCCACAGATTTGTTAAGATAGGAGCATCTCCAAGGGGTGCAATAGCATTATACCTCCTGTCTAAGTCTATAGCTCTTATGAGGGGGAGAGAATATGTCACACCAGACGATGTAAAGTATGTTGCCCATGCTGCTCTCTCTCATAGAATAGTGCTTAGAGGAGAAGCTAAGATATCTGGTGTGACAGTGGAGAATATTATTAGTGATATCATTGAAAAGGTCGATGTGCCCTGAAAATAACACTTTATGGACTTTCACATATTGTTCTATCCATAGTAGTAGTTGTATATGGCTATTCCGTAAAAAACATTTTTCTATACTCTATAGGGTTAGGACTTGTAATAATATTCTACAAGGAGTACACATCATTTAATAGAATAAGAAAAGCGGCATCACAGTTAACGATTAAGAGAATATGCGAGAAAAACATTGCTAGAGAGTTAGAGAACATAGTCATGAGTATTGTTATTAGAAACAACAGTGAAGAATCCATTTCAAGAGCTCTTGTAATAGACAAGATCCCTAGATACACAGAATCGGCTAGTGACCCAATAGCGGTAATTTCTATACCACCGAAATCAGCTATAACCATATCATATAAGGTTAAGCTACTTGCTCCAGGTACACATGCATTTAGTGATGTGACCATTATTGTAAGCGATTTCTTAGGATACTTTGCTGAGGAACTGAGCTACAGTGACAGATTAACCATTGTAACGTTGCCACAAGAAGTCCGAGGAGAGTTAAGCATGAAGTCGTTGCAAAAGGTAGTTGGGGTTTATATAGCTGGCAAAGCCATTGGAGGGCTCTACGACCTTGCGAATATGAGGGATTATACCCCTGGAGACAATGTCAAGAAGATTATTTGGAGTGCATATGCAAAAACAGGTAAACTCATGGTTAGGGAGGATCTGGGAGAAACGAAGGCTAAGGTGCTTTTACTAATAGATGTAAGGCCACATACATGGTTCATTGGCAAAACACCTAACACCCTTGCTCATATCCAATTAAGGTTTGCTGCTTCATTAGTTAATTTTCTAACTAGGAATGGAATGGTTGTTGACGCTGTTGTCTGTAGTGGGATAATGCCAAAGGTTGTGGTAAACCTCAGAGGAGGTGAGGAAGCTCTCTACAGAATATTTTCACTCATAGATGTTGGTGGTGGATGTAGCTCGCAACTGAACAGCTTCATAGATGCCACTAGCTATATCGATAAAGAGCCTTCGCAATACGACATAATAATCCTTTTAACAAATCCGATAACCCTTTCACTTGATGAGCCTGCCAATTTAAGAGAGCTGGTTGTAGTGCTTGAGAGACTGTTCATAGTAATGCCTATGTTTAGATACGATGAGTTTATGGAAAGAGACGCCATTGCCAAGCTTCTAGACCGAATCTCAAAAACATTGGGTGGTGCATTGATTGGTATAGAGTTTAGTGAAGAAGGTTTTGAGATAATATATGGTGAGGGAAAGCCATGAACTCAATATTTATAGTGTTTATGGTAATAGCAGAGTTTATAGCCTCGATATATGACTATAAGACTAAGAGGGAGATTTTGGCGTTAGTAGCAATAGCATTTTTGTTTATAGCGTTGGTTATGGCAGATCCAACAGCTCTTTTAGTAACTGTTCTTGCAATTCCAATTACCAGATTACTAGCAATCTCTATGTTTAGGGGGCTTAGCAAAGGATCAGCCTATCATATACTCTTAGATGTAATACCCATAATACTTGTTCTAGTAATGGCTGTTTCAGTATCTCTAATAAGCGAAGGTATTGAATTTTTGGGAATGGATAGATGGAGTTCACAAGTAGTTTTTGCAACCCTGTTCTTACTTTTATTTTCAATAGCTCTAGAACCATCTGTAGAATTCCTTGGTGGTCTGGGGTTCATAGCTCGAGCAGAAATAGATCGTGTTATTGATATTGTGAAGAGCTTGGCGCATTTAGTGGGATTTATAAGCATATTAATGTTGTTTCAATTCTATGGCGTATATGCAGGTATATTAATGCTTATATGGATCTCAATGTTATTGATTAGGGGTAAGTTAATTGGCTATATGAAAATAGTTGTTGAAATAACCCCATATGCTATAATTTTTTTAATAGCTTCAATCAAAGGTTTATAAGAATAAGGATATAGAAAAATTGGGCGATGGATATAGGTGTTGATTATGTCTAGACAAGCGGGTAATAAAATTGGAATAGTATATGCTTTGTTGCTTTTAGTTTGTGGCCTAATATTTTTGTTCATATCGACTTACTATATCTATGTAGACAAATACATCCAGTTCCTTGCCTCATTCGCAATAGGGCTAATTTTGGTAAGCACGTCAATAGCACTTTACAGGGAATCGCAAAGAGCTTGATTTTCAAGACTACTCATCTATCGGATTTGTGATCTAATTCTCGATAATGAAAAATGTTAAGAACAGCTAGCTTCACTCAGACCTAAACACTAGCGCCTTGTCGTTGTTGAAACATATTTCAACAACATCTTTGTTTTCTATTATGTTCGATTCTGGCAACAGAGCTGTTAGAATCCCTATATCAGTTTCTACCTTTACCTCAATAGTATTTCCCAAGAAGCTCACCTCTATTACTCTACCTGTAAACTTGTTCTCAATCTTGTTGCTACATTTTGTCGATATGTGATGAGGTCTAATAACAATGTCTACAGAATCCCCTTGGCGAATCTCTTCGTCCGTCACCTTCACAGCTTTGATGAATTTGCCACCTATTCTAGCTTCGATATACCTATCGCCTATTCTAGTCGCTATACCCTTTATAACATTGGCTCTGCCAATGAATGTGGCAACAAAAACGTTCTTGGGGTTATTGTAAATTTCTGTAGGCGTTCCAATCTGCATCACCTTGCCCTTGTTCATTACAGCCATTCTATCAGCTATTGCCATGGCTTCCTCCTGGTCATGCGTAACATATATGGCTGTTATTCCCAGTTTCTTTATGAGGTTTCTAAGCTCTTCCCTCATATCTATTCTAAGTCTTGCATCCAAGTTGCTGAGAGGCTCATCTAAAAGAAGAATCTCTGGCTCAACTACAATAGCTCTTGCCAATGCAACCCTCTGTTGCTGTCCACCAGAAAGCTGATGTGGATACCTCTTCTCAAGGCCCTCGAGCTTTACAAGCTCCAATGCCCATTTAACTCTTTTAGCTATCTCATCTTTGGGCATCCCCTTTATCTTTAGTCCGTAAGCAATGTTGTCAAATACTGTCATGTGTGGCCATAGAGCCCAGTTCTGGAAGACCATCACAGCTTTTCTATTCTGGGGTTCTTCAAAGGTTATATCAACTCCGTTAACAACTATTCTTCCAGTATCAGGCACCTCTAGGCCAGCTACAATTCTTAGAAGAGTTGTTTTTCCACATCCTGAAGGGCCTAGAATGGCGAACAACTCTCCTTTATCTATATGGAGAGTGACATTGTCAAGAGCAATCGTGTTGCCAAATCTTTTGCTAACGCCAAGAATTTCTAGAAAAGCCATTATCTAACACCGAAGATGCTATAGCCCTTTAACAGAAACGTTGATATAGTTACAGCTATTAGCTGAAGAGCTATTAGCATAGCTCCCAAGGCACCAACTATCTGGGTTCCTTGGGGAGTCTCTAGATAGTTTTGCATAACAAATGTTATTGGTGCGGCATGGCCTATTGAAACACCCTTCAAGCCGCCTAGC
Source organism: Ignisphaera sp. (assembly GCA_038735125.1). Taxonomy (NCBI): domain Archaea; kingdom Thermoproteati; phylum Thermoproteota; class Thermoprotei; order Desulfurococcales; family Desulfurococcaceae; genus Ignisphaera; species Ignisphaera sp. Next base: position 7,501 of record JAVYNU010000003.1, on the reverse strand, counting down.
ATAACCCCTACACTCGTTTCGCTAATGCAGTAAACAAATGTTGTTATGGCACCACCAAAAATGTTTATTGCTATAGCCGGTAGTATAACAGTGGCTATAGCCAAAAACCTTGAGGCTCCCAGGTTGATAGCAGCCTCCTCAAGAGATGTTGGTATTTGCTGTAAGCCAGCATAAATTGCTCTTACCATAAACGGCATTCTCCTTACGGTATAAGCTATTGTAATTGCTATTCCAGGTGAGTATATGACAGGGTCAAAGATGCTGTTTTTGAATGGTGGTGTAGTGAACAATAGGAAGAATCCAGAGGCTATTGCGATCCCAGGGATTGCGATAGGTATTGTGGCTAGGGTATCCAAGATATATGAAATAGCCCCTCTGGTTCTTGTAGATGAGTAGGCAATGAGTATGGATATAACTAATATTATGCCTAAGGCTGTTATAGAGTACAATAAGCTGTTCTTTATTGCTGTTGAAACTATTGGATCTGTTAGCATAGAGGCAAAATTATCTAATGTAAACCCCTCTGGCAATGCGCTATACCACCTAGATGAGAATGCCAGTACAAAAACACCTATCTGTGGAATTGAAGAGAATAACAGAAACGGCAATAGAAACAAATATACAATTGCTGTACCAATTCTCGATAGCTTGAATGGCTTCAAGGGCTTTGCACCCCTTCCTACAGCTGCATAGCTTCTTAGCGAGACATAGCTCCTTATGAGTATAAATATTGTGGCACTTACCAAAACAACGATTACAGTCATCAACAATGCGGCAGGGGATCTAGCTCCAGTCGTTGGATCCTGAAAACTTCTGAATATCTCATATGATATGAGCCTATCTTCTCCAAAAACAATGGGGTTGGCTATATCCTCAAGAGATAGTATAAATGTTAGTGACGCCCCAGTGGCGATACCAGGGAGGGCTAGAGGTAATACAACATCTTTTAACACCCTAAATGTCGATGAGCCAAGGTTCTGCGCCTGCTCAATCAAGGTATGGTCGATATTGGCTATAGCAGCAGAGACATTCAGATAAACAATCACATATAGACCTAGAATCTGTGCTGTAACAACCCCTGCCAACCCGTCTAAGCCTATCCTAACGGGGACTCCAAGAACATTGACTATTACATATGAGAGTAAACCATATCTCCAATCAAAAAACTTTCTAACGACATAGCCACTTGCAAACGGCGCAGCAAACAGTGGTAACATGGCTAGAACCTGGAAGAATCTTCTTCCAGGAAAATCATATAGCGTTAATATAATGGCTATTAGAGCTCCCACAGCAGTTGCTACAACCATTGTTATTGTAGCGACTATAAAGCTGTTTATTATTGAGCCATAGCTAACCCCGCTAAACAGAATTAGGGTGATGTTCTTCCCACCAAAAACAACGTTCTTCACACTAACTATACTCCCAATTGGTCTAGTGGAAACATATCTAGGGTTCTGAAACACAAGCTCGGCTATTCGCATTGGATCGGATCTTAACAGCTCTGACAATGGTAGTGCTAGTGGTATTAGGAGAAAGATCGCTAGGTAGGTTAGTGGAAATACTGTTGAGAAGAGTATGAAAGGGTCTGAGAATAAAAAATTGATTTTATTTCTAACTCTTTTCATCTGAGCTTCATCCAATCTTTTGAAGCTCATTCAATATCGAGTTGAATCTCTCAACAGCCTTCTGTGTCCATATAGTCATGAGTTGCTGCTCCAAAGTTCTATCACTAGCCATTCTACTGGCAATGCTTTTGGCATAATCTTTTGTGAATGTTACTTCAGAGCCTGTTGTGGGATCTGTGAATGTTAAAGGCTTTGAGAGCTGTGATACATAGTAATCAAATTGTTGCTGTGTTATCAAACCTCTTGAGTATAGATCAACAAGCTTCTTCCAAACCTCTACAAGCTGGTCATGAGCGTCTATAAGCACGGCTTTGAAGTATCTTGCAACAGCATATTCATATTTCATAACATCAGAATCGTTGAAAGCCATTGGGGTTAGACTCAATGTCTTGTAGTAAATCTCTTTGAGATCTGTTCTCTGTTGCCCCTCGGGGGTATTCCAAACATCAGCATTTACGGGGAGTCTATTGACCTTCTTGTCCAACAGAATCCTTTGTCCATCTGTCAAAGCCCAGGCTATGAACGCTTGTGCTGCCTCTGGATGCTTTGAGGTGTTGAACAATGCTATCGGGTCTCCATTAACTATTGTTTTCAGCGGTATGATGAAGCTGCAGTTGGGGTTTTGAACCATTGCTATGTAGCCATAGTAATCAACAGCTATTGTAGCTGCAAACTCACCTCTTATAACATAGTCTCTAGCATCTGATGCAGAGTCGATTATCTTTGAGTTTGCTGCTAAAAGGGTGAGGTATTTCCATCCGCTGTCCCATCCATAAGCCTCTAAGATGATTTCGTATATTCTTAGATGGCTTGTGCTCTTAAGGGGGTTTGCAATAACTATTGCTGGAGAGCCATAGACATTTATAACCTTTCCATATTCAGGGCTTGTCAAGTTGCTCCAGTCACTTGGCTTTGGAATGCCATAGTCTTTCAACAGCTTGTTGTTTGCGATTATCCCAAAGCTTGATAGTGCTTGTGCAACCCAATACACATTCCCGTCGCTTCCAAATCTCTTCATAGGTGCTCCAAGTACGGTGTCCGGTATCTTGCTTAGAGCTTCTCTAACCTCGTTGGATGTTAGAGGAGCTAGCCAACCATCTCTGTAAAGCGAGTCAAAGAGCGATGGACCGCCACCCCAGCCAACATCTGCACCATGACTCTTGAGATAGTCTCTCCACTGGCCAGAGTCCAAAGAGAGGAACTGTACATCGACAATGTTATACTTCTTGGCAATATCACTCTTCAGAAACGCGTCGCGAGCCAAGTTGAGAAGGTCTTGAGGATGCCTTGTCAATACAACAAGTGTGATTGCCTCTTTTTTGCCTCCTGCGACAAGGAGATAGTATATTGAGACTCCTGCAACAACAACAAGAATTGCTACTATTACAACCACAAGTGTTTTTGATATGCCCTTTAGCAACATAGACCATCACGTGTATCATTTTTTGTAGAAGGGATATAAATATTTGTTTTCTACAACTATACACTATTTTACATAAGCCATGCTACATATGCCCCTATATAAAATCTTTAGGCAATATCGAATCTTTGGGATGAAGAGACGCATCCTTAATGATAGATGATTGAGAGGACTCCTCTGACCATACAAAAGATGTTGCTATATGGGTTTTGATATTTTAAGCCAAGAGCTGTTGTTTTGCATAGAATTCAAGTCTGCTTCTAACAGATCAACGTGTTGAAGCTATTGCCTATGGTCTAGGATTAAACGATGTTGTGAAAAACTATGTGGATTTTCTAAAGTTTTTAGCTATATCCAAGAGAATTTTTCCTTGCCTAAAGCCTCTCTAACAGTTTTTCTTACAGCTTCTTTTGATGAGAGTCTAGGCCTCCATTGGGTTAGGCTAGCAATCTTTGATATGTCGAGGAGCATTAACTTTACGTCGCCTGGCCACCCCCTGCCGTCAGGAGTTACCCAGACATATTTATACTGCACGTTCTTGAGGTTCATTTCGTCGACGACTATATCTGCTATCTCCTTAACTGTAATCCAATCGTTATTCCCAATGTTGAATACATGGAATCCTTTATTGTTTTTAGCATATAGTGTAATGGCCATTGTAGCCTCTATGGTATCTGATATATGTAAATAGCTTTTTCTTTGCGTGCCATCGCCAAGAATCTCCAGCGTGTTTAGATTGCTCCTCAACTTATTTATGAAGTCTATTATAACTCCGTGGTTGGATCTATAGCCGATTATGTTAGCATATCTTCCAATAGCAACGCTAAAGCCATATAGATGAGAGTAAGAGTGGTAGAGCATTTCACATGCAGCCTTAGACGCTCCATAGACAGAGATAGGTCTTAGAGCATAGTCTTCAGGTGTCGGGATCTTCTCAGCATCTCCATAAACAGTTGAGGAACTTGCGAAGAAATGTAGCCTGACATCATTTAGCCTAGAAGCCTCCAAAACATTGAATGTTGCAACAACATTCTCATTGAAGTGGGTTCTTGGCTCAATAGACGATACTCTAACCTCTGGATTAGCAGCAAAATGAAAAACTGCATCAGTATCTCTGAAAAAACTGACCCATTTCTCATCGAAAAACTTCAAATCTGCGTTAACAAAAACAAAATAGTCCTTTCCAACATGATGCTCAACATTTTTGATAGAACCACTACTAAGGTTGTCTATAACAATTATTTTCTTAGCCAAACCCATTGCAACGAGGTAATCCACTAAATGGCTACCGATAAAACCGGCCCCGCCAGTAACAACAATCTTTTCAAAAGTCTCTTGCTTCATAGCTAAACCCGTTCTACATGTAACAGAAAGCCAAGATAGGACATATTTAAGTGTTTGTCTTTTTCAGTTTCGGAACTTCAAGGAAGTCTTAATTTGCTCTAAAATACATTTATTTAGATGTTAATCTAGTGGAAGAGCCAATTGTATTGAGTGTATGATTAGTTCAAAATCTTTTTATAGTAGTGATGAATATCTAAGATTTAAAATCTCCGTGTCTTAGAAGTATTAGCAAAGGATTTTGTTGTTCAGATTCCACCACTGTGTAATAAAATACCATAGAAATTCAAGCAATATAAGCAGATATTTGTTAGTAGTTGAATTAATTAGGAAATGCGATTTGTAGGGGGTATTTTATGCCGCTGGCCATAGTTGTAGGCGGGTTCTTTGGCGATGAGGGCAAGGGTAAGATAGCGGCGTATCTTGCGCTAGCCGATAACCCGTCTATCGCTGTTAGATGTGGCTCTATAAATGCTGGTCATACAGTTGTCTACGGCAATAGGGTGTGGAAGCTCAGGCTTGTCCCATCGTTTTTCGTTAACAAGAATGTGAAGCTTATGATCGCTGCCGGGGCTTTGATGAGACTTGATGTGTTCTTTAACGAGGTTGAGGAGACTGGTGTTAGGGGCAGGATATTTGTTGACAGGAACACTGGTGTTATAGAGGATAGGCATGTCGAGGCTGAGAAGAGAGACGCTTTTCTGGTCAAAGACGTTGGCTCAACATTGCAGGGAGTAGGATTTGCAATGTCTGACAGGGTTTTGAGGAGGCTTAGACTTGCCAAAGATTTTGATGTGCTAAGAGACTACCTTGTAGATGTTTCGCTGGAAGTTAACAACGCTATTGATAGAGGGGAGCTTGTCTATATAGAGGGTGTTCAAGGAACCTTCCTAAGTTTGTACCATGGCACATACCCATACGTTACAAGTAGAGATACAACAGCGTCAGCCTTTGCCTCAGAGGTTGGGGTCGGCCCTAAGAAGGTTGACGAGGTTATAGTTGTTTTCAAATCATATGTTACAAGGGTTGGTGGAGGTCCTCTAGAGGGTGAGCTTCCACCTGAGGAGGCTGAGAGGCTTGGACTAGTTGAAGTAGCTACTGTTACTGGTAGAAGGAGAAGGGTAGCACTATTCAATGTTGATCTCGCTAAGAAAGCAATAATGCTGAATTCCGCAACACAAGCAGCTATAACAAGACTCGACGCGCTCTACCCAAACGATAAGTGTGTTAGAGAATGGGACAAACTATCAAAGGATGCTAGGAACTGGATAGAAAACATAGAGAATTCTCTAAAAACTCCAGTAACGATTATTGGCACTGGAGAGGATGCTTTATGCACAATCGATAGACGAAAAGAGCTTGGATTGGGGTGGAGATAATGGAGAAGCAATATGATGTTGCAGTAATTGGCGGGGGTGTGGCAGGGCTTTTTGCAGCATATGAGCTTTCAACCTATGGATTTGGAAAGCTGAGGATAGCCATTGTTGAGATGGGTAGTGAAAACCCGTTTAGAACGTGTCCGATGCTCAACCTAAAGAAGCTTGCAAGAGATAGGGAATGCGCTCTATGCAAACCATGCAATGTTATGTCAGGTGTTGGAGGGGCTATAACATTTAGCAGTGGAACCATGAATCTTAGGCCAGATGTTGGAGGGGATTTGGACAAGCTCCTCGGTAGCTGGGAAGAGGCTGAGAAGCTGATACAATATGTTGATAGTGTGCTGGTAAAGTTTGGTGCTCCAGATAACTTATATGCTATTGACTATGAGCAGGCTTCAGAGCTTGAGAGATTGGCTGCAAAAGCCGGTGCAAAGTTTGTTCCAACACCTCAGAGACTCATAGGCTCTGAGAACATGCCTAAGGTCATAGCAAACATGGCTAACTATTTGAAGAGCAGGGGTGTGGAGATACATGGGTATACAGAGGTTACAGACATCGAGCATGCAGAGAATAGGATAAGGCTTAAAACAACAAAGCTAGACATAGTATCTAGATATGTTATTATAGCGCCTGGGAGAATCGGGGCTGAATGGTTTTCTCAACTGGCAAAGAGAAGAGGTATAGATGTTGAGCCCGGTCCACTAGACATTGGTGTAAGAGTTGAGGTTCCAGCATATGTCACCGAGCCTATAACAAAGCTTGTCAGAGATCCGAAGATAATAATGTACACAAAGAGCTATGACGATAAAGCAAGAACATTTTGCACAAATCCAAATGGGCTTGTCGTTGAGGAGAGGTATCCAGACGACTCGGTTGGCGTAAATGGAGAGAGCTTCGCAACAATAAAAAGCAAGAACACAAACTTTGCATTGCTAATAACAGTCAAGCTTACAGACCCATTTGAGGACACCATAGCATATGGGAAAAGCATAGCAAGACTGGCGACAAAGCTTGGCGGTGGGAGACCAATAATTCAGAGGTTTGGCGATTTAGAGGCTGGGAGAAGAAGTACATGGTCAAGAATAGAAAGAAGCGTTGTAGACCCAACACTAAAATCTGTAACGCCAGGAGACATAGCCATGGCCTACCCATATAGAGTAGTTGTAAATATAATAGAAGCTCTAAAGAGGTTAGACATAATAATGCCTGGAATAGCATCACCACAAACACTCCTATACGCACCAGAAATAAAATTCTACAGCACGAGAGCCAGAGTCAGCAGAGAACTTGAAACAAACTTGAAGAACGTCTTTGTTGCCGGGGACGGAGTAGGGCTCTCAAGAGGCATGAACGTAGCAGCTGCAACAGGAGTAATAGCCGCCAGATCCATACTAAAGAGAGAGGGTGTTGAGGTTGAAGATGGCTAGAGATATAGCACCTCACAATCCTTACCGATATTAACAGCTATGAATAGGTCTTCTAAGGCAGATCATTTCACTGCCACTGTATTCAGTTTCTCAAGTCTTCCCTTCAGCTCTCTCAGGATCCTATGGAGATTATCACACTAGACAACATCCACCCTCAGTAAATAGTAGCTGTGTAAATCATTAATTCTCTAGTATCATCACAATGAATTTGATTGGCGCTAAACTAAGGAAATATGCTGGCAAACAGCTTTTTGTTCTCATATTTCACGTGAACCTCCTTCCACTTCAAACCTGTGAATCTCTCGATAC